>JBPCXK010000837.1:0-4662 GCA_051008635.1 Gammaproteobacteria bacterium | reverse complement strand
GACTACAAGTTCGCCTGCTTCATTTATGTGAGCCTGTTGGACGATGTCGCGGATGCGCGCAAGCGTGCGGTCGAAGAGCTCGCTTACCGTTACGAGCAACCGTTCGACGAGCTGGTCGACAAGTACTGCGGTTATGGACCGCCGGAACGAATCGTCGAGTATCTGCAAGGATACATCGAAGCAGGCGCGAACTATGTGATCCTCGCGCCGATCATGCCGCCCAAAGACCGGCGCACGCATCTCGAGCGGCTGGCAGAACACGTGCTTCCCGCACTCAGAAACATGGAGCCGGCCAGAGTATGAACGTCGCCGAGGGGCGACTCATAAGCGAGCGCCTGTTCGACATTGCGGCGCGGGACCCGCACAAAGAACTGATTATCGATCCCGTCTTCGGACGGTTGACCTACCACGAGGCGGCTGAGCAGGTCAGGCGCCTTGCCTGCGGGCTGCGGCGTGAGGGCTTTGGCCCCGGCGACGTCGTTATCCTGCAGTTGCCGAACTGGTCTGCGTTCATCATCTTTCACATCGCCCTCTCGGCCATTGGCGCGATCACGGGCAACATTCCATTTGTGTATCGTCAACGTGAAGTGACGAGCATACTCGAGTTGACCGGCGCCAAAGGACTTGTCACGCCCCGCGAGTACCGCGGCTTCGACTTCGAGGCAATGGGACGCACGCTGCTTGCCTCGGATACTGATCTCAGTCATGTGTTCGTCGTGGGCAAAAGTGCGGCAGACGGTGACAGCAGGCTGGTCAGCTACGACTCCCTGTTGGCCACGCCTTCGGCTGATGAGATAGCAACGCTCGACTCGCTGCGACCGAATCCTGAAGACGTCACGGCGGTCGGTTTCACGTCCGGCACGACAGGAAACCTCAAAGGAGCCGTTTTCGACACGCATGTTTTGAACGCGGTCAACAAAGGCTTTGTGGACCGTTACGGTCTGAATGAAGACGACCGGATTTTCGGCTGCTCGCCACTCGGTCACGCCGTAGGGTTCACTCACGCGCTACGACTGACACTGACTATCGGCGGTTCGATCGTTCTTCAGCAACACTGGAACCCCGGCGAGGCCATTGCCGCGATCGACAAGGAACACTGCACGTTCATGGCGGCGGCCACCCCGTTTCTGATGGATCTGGTGTACCACCCTTCCCTTTCCGAGCACGATAATCTTCCGTCGTTAAAGGTGTTCCTGTGCGGCGGCGCTTCGGTGCCAGAGCAGCTTGTGCACGACGCGCGCATCAACTTGCCACACACGTTCACCTCGCCCCTGTGGGGCATGACCGAATGCGGTGGCGTCACGACCTGCCCCTTCGATGCACCGCACGACAAATTTTCAACGACCGATGGACTGCCCTGCGGCTCTATGGAGCTGAAAGTCGTCGATCCCGACGACAAAACGCTTCCACCCGGTCAGGATGGCGAGCTGATGGCCCGCGGCCCAATGGTTGCGAAAGGCTATTTTCGCCAGCCGGAGCTGACCGCGGAGTACTTTCAAAGTGACGGCTTTTTCCGTACCGGCGATCAGGCGCGCATGGACAGGGACGGGTACATCAAGATCACCGGACGCATCAAGGATCTGATTATTCGCGGCGGCGTCAACATCTCACCGGTCGAAATCGAAAACGTGCTCTTCTCTCATCCGAGCGTCAACAACGTCGCCGTGGTGGGTGCGCCGGACCCGCGGCTCGGTGAACGCGCCTGCGCCTTTGTAATACTCGAGAAGGGAGCCACACTCGAACTGGAGAATGTTCAACGGTGGATGGAGCGGGCGGGCGTTGCGAAACCGAAGTGGCCAGAGCATCTGGAGATTGTCGACGCGCTACCCATGACGATATCGGGGAAGATTCAGAAATTCCGCTTACGGGAAATGCTGGCCCGCGAGACGCAGAAACGCTCTTTGAGGGTGTCGCAAAGTCAACGAGGACACCGGTAGCAGCGGTATCCCGGGCCAACCGCCCGTTGGGCTTCGCTTTCGCTCGGCGCCAAGCTGCGTTTAACGACTCCCCCTTGTAGTTTCCGGTGAGCACGTTTCGGGACGATCGTCACGTCACGATTCTTTCCACTTCTGTAGCATTATCCACGCAAGTTGCCCTCGCCGATCTGCAGCCCGCCTCGGCTGCTGTCTCTGAGCGCAACCACTGAAAACGGCAAAACCGCCGAAAGGCGGCGACGCAAAATCTCCGGTCTAACGGGTGTCCAGCACCCCATGACAGCGGGATCGCCAGGGGTGACGCGCTGGTTTTCGCCAATCACTTCCAAACGATCAAAGTCGCCATCGTCGCGAAGCGCGTTGTTGCGCGCGGTGCTGCCCTCCCAACACCCGGACTATTGCCAGGAGAACCTGTAATGTCGAACAAACTTTTTAGGAAGGCGCCACTTGCGATAGCAGTGGGTACTGCCTTATCAGCGATGGTGTTCAGCACTGTCTCACACGCCTGTACACCGGATGGCAGCTCGCAGACCTATACGGTTGACTCCGCGGGTGATGACACCGCTGTCGACGGAGTGACGACTCTACGCGAAGCGTTGGCTGACGCCGATGCCAATGCCGGTTGTCACATCATCGACTTCGATCTGCCGGCGCAGAGCACCGTTACCCTGGATGGTCTGACTAACGGCCCGCTCACAGTGTCCGGCGATGTGAATATCCAGGGTCCGGGCTCCGGCCAGTTGACGGTCACACAAGCCTCGGCGGGCAATAATGTACTCAATTTCGATGCCGACACAACAGTTTCCGGTTTGACGGTATCGGGCGCAGCCAATGGGTATGGGATTCGGAATTTTTCCGGCGATACCACTTTGGATGACGTCGTTGTTCAGAATAATGGTCGTACGGGTATATCGTTAAGCGGCGGTAGCGATAAAGCAATTGTGATCGTAAACAGCACTGTTACCAACAATAGCAACGGAGGAAATGGTGGCGGTATTGCTGTCCGTGACAGCGTGTCGTCGGTGACCATCGAAAATTCGACGATTAGCTCGAATACGGCAGTGAACAACGGCGCCGGTATCTACATTAGTACTTCTGACAGTAGCAGCAGCTCTTCTTCAATCACCATTCGCGACACACAAATAACCGGCAACAGTAACCCGGCAGTTTCGGAGGGCGGCGGAGGTAGCGGTATTTATCTCAGAAACAATAGCTCCACCGAAACAGTCGATTTAACGATTGAAGACAGCGTCATCAGTAACAATGAAGCCCAGAATAGTGGCCCGGGTCTTAACATGAGAAAGTCACAGGGCACACTAAACGTTTCTATCAGTGATACTACGATTGCCGATAATACGTTAACCGAGAGGGGTGGCGGCGGAGCTATGTTTCTCGGTGCTGATGGTAACGCAACGGCTACCTTGAGTATCAACGATTCTACCCTGTCGGGTAACAGCAACACTGCTCCACGTGGTGCTGGCCAGGGTGGCGCTTTGTATCTGGACTCAGTAGAAGGCGGCGCGATCACCGCCACCATTACGCAAAGCACATTTTCGGAGAATATCGCACGTGAACAAGGTGGTGCGCTTGCCATGAACCGTGCAAGTGGCAGCACGCTCACCGCGGAGGCCAATTTTTCTACTATCACGGAGAACAGTGCAGATACTGCCGGCGGTATCTATAACCCAACGGGCGCCAACATGACTTTGAACCACACGATTGTGGCAGGTAATACGACTGCCAGCGGTGATGATGACTTAAACGGTGACTTTGCTACGAGCTATGCCTTCATCGGTGTTGACAGCGCGAATGCATCGATTACCGATGATGGCAGCTCGATTTTGAGCGGCGGCGACCCCGATCTGGGCGCATTGGCTGATCCGGGTACCGGTAACGGCACAGCAGTGCATATTCCGAATGAAAACAGCAACGTAATAGATGCTGGCAACCCGGCGCTAACCGCTGGCGCCGGTAGCACGCCAGGTGCAGATCAGCGCGCCGGCGCCCGAGTCGCTTTGAATCAGATTGACATTGGTTCGGTTGAGTACAACCCAAATGTTGCACCGCGGCTGACCTCTTCAATCAGCTCGGCAACTGTAGAGGTGGGCGCCAACCTCAGCCTGGATCTATCAAACTTCTTTGCCGATCCAAATGGTGACGCATTAACTTACGCAATTCTGAATCCGGCCGACATTCCCGGCAGCATTGCCATTAGTGGTTCAGTAGCCACCGGCGCTATGACTGCGAGCGATGTTGGATCGTACACCATTCAATATCAGGTTTGCGATGCAGAGCCATTGTGTGTACTCGGTAGTGGTGAGTTGACTGTGCAGCAGGCGCCCACTACCGCTGTTGGAGGTAGCAGCGACGGTGGTGGCGGCAGCATCGGCTTCGGCCTGTTGAGTTTATTGGCGTCGCTATGGTTTTTTCCCCGTAGACGATAGCAGACAACCTAAGGGTTCGTGACAAATAAGTTCCCGTTTCTCGGCGTCTAGCCCGCATTTCTCACCACGGGGCGAGATGATCGCGCAGAGATTTGATTTCACAACGCATTTTCTGAAGGAGCGGAATACAGATCGTATTTCCGACTGAAGAAAATGCGTTGTGGGATCAAAGATCAAGCGAGGGCTCGTCATCGTGGTGAGAAATGCGGGCTAGCCCGCATATCTCACCAAGTAGTAGAAAAGGCCGAGCTCTTGTGGCATAACAGTTGTACGAACAATAAGTT
>JBPCXK010000836.1:0-2651 GCA_051008635.1 Gammaproteobacteria bacterium | reverse complement strand
GGACTTTACCACCCCTTGCCCACCGCAACGCCGGCGTGTGAGGCGCGCGGCCGTGGACAAGGCGTGGAAAAGTCCGCCTTGCTTGTGCGCGACCGCTGGCTGAAAATGCTTGGTATTTTTGTCCAAGATTTCACTGGTAAGGTACTAAGCAGCCCAACAACGGCATGGAACTGACGCGGGAGAGTTTGGCGGCGCTTCGCGGTAGAGTCAAGCGCGTTGAGCGGCGACATTCCAACCGCTACGCGTTTGCAGCGACTATTTGGTATCGATCTGCGTCGTTGGAAATCTGGACTTCGGATAAGCGCTGCCGCGTTTTTCGGGACTGTTGTTACAGTGTTTTCCGGGCCGGCGGCGTTTTGCGGGATGCGGGGCGGCGGCGCTTGCGCAATGTCGCACCTTGCTCTGTGAACTTGCTCATGTCTTCCTGTTTTTGCTCGACGGCCACACCCCAGCCCAGTTCTTCGTCCTGGCTGTAGCGTTTGCCGAGTTGCCAGGCGATTTGCGCGCGGGCGAGCTCGACACCGAGATAAAAGGCATGTGCGTCATCGCCATCGACGGCAAGCGTGGGATAGAGGCCAAAAGGGTCTTGCGCCGAGTGCAGGCCGTCGCGGTTGTAAACGTGTATGCCTTCATCCGTGACCTGGATGCGGTAGTTGGGATCCTTGATCTGCGTCGCCGTTTCTTTGATCTCATCGAGAGCGTAGGGAAAGGGCTTGCGCTCGTGCACGGCGAGCAGCCCCTCATCGAGCAGCCGGGGCAGGGCGTTGTCTTCGCGCGCGCGGTACATGATGCGCCGCGCCCGATCGGCTTCGCGCACCGCGGTGCGGCAGTGCGGGCTGACTTCGGTTGTCAGCAGATGAGTGATATGCAGTTCGGAGATGATGCCGAGCACCACGGCGTTAATCCCGGCGGTGTCGGCGTGGGTAAGCTCTGTCAGATTGCCGATCCCCATCATGATCTCCGCATCCGGATAGCGCGCGCGCAGTGCGTGATAACGCACGATGGATTCCGTAAACCCGAAGTGGATCGGGTCGAGAATGGAGTCGGCGATAAATCGCTTGCCGCTTGCTTGCAGCTTTTCGGTCGCGCGGTAGAGCGACTCGATCTCCTGCGGTGTGTCGGGTATGAGTATCGGCACGGCGCTCACTTCATCGGCGACCCACAATGTTTCCTCTTTCAGGCTCAGGAGATAATCAGCACCGGCCCGGCCAGCGGTTAGCAGGTCATCGGTTTCAGTTGAATCGACGCTGACTGTAAACCCTTCACGTTTCAGCGCCTGCACCGCCTGCGTCAGGTGTGGGAAAGGCGTATCGGGCAGGCAGCCCAGATCGATTACGTTCGCGCCGTCTTGTCGATAGCGTCCCGCCCGCGCGACAATGGCGGCGACGCTGAGCTCAGGCGCCTCGACAATCTCTGCGAATATCTGTACATCGTGCCTACTCAGGTCCGGCCGGTAGGGTTCCTTGCCGAAGTACGCCGGTAAATCCTTGAGCTCTTCGGGTCCGCGCTCGACGGGAATACCCAGATAACGGCTCAGGTCTTCGATGTCGCCGCGGCAGCGCCCCGGCACGATGACGCGGTCCGCGCCGCGGATATCTTCGAGCCGCCGCTTGATCATGTCTGCGGTCATGAGTGCGGCGACGCTAACGCCGAGCGCATGGATATCGTAGGTGAACTTCGTCGGCTGCAGCTGCTCGAGCACCTGCTGCAAACTCTTGTGCGCGAGCTTGCCGGTCAAGAACAGCAGATGTTCGGGTTTCATTTGTCGATACTGTAAAATAAGTCCAGCGATTGGCTGGAGCCCGATTGCGCTTCGAGGCTGAACGAGTCGTTCAACTGGTACTTGAGCAACACGCCGTTGAAACGTTCGAACAGATTAAACGCGTAACCCACATAGAGATCAGGAACGAGGTAGGCCCCGACAGCGGTAGCGCTGCTCTCGAACTCGTTGGTGCTCTCGATCGCGATGCCTTTCAAGCCCAGCCCCTTGCCGACCTGACCCAGCCCGAGCGAAACCGCAGCCTGGGCGAGCGAATCACCTTCAGCCTCGGTAGCTGTGTCGGCGGCTTTGCCGGTAAGCAGATACGACAAGGCGTTCGATTCGGACATTGACGGATCGGAGAATACACGGCTTTGTGGGTGCTTTGCGGTACCGAAGATCTCGATGCCGGCGGTGATATCCTTGATCTTGCGGCTCGCGGTGATGTCGAGATTGGGGTTGTTGAGCGGGCCGGCGAAAATGAATTTACCGGAGTCTATTTTCAAATCCTGCCCGAAGCGCTTGAATTGCCCTTCGACCACATCGACCTCTCCACGCGCCCGCGCGCCGTTGTCCGGGCTGTTGGTCAGCAGCAGATCACCGCGCAGTTGCGCGTTCGCGCCGAATCCTGAAAACGTCACGGCGTCCCCTAGCTGTAGCTGAACCGTGGCGTAGGTGCGAACCTGCTGCCGCGGTTTGCGTTCCTCGCCGCTTCGGCCAATCAATACGACGTCGTCCGACACGCGCACGGCGCTAGCTGGTAGCTGTTTGAGGGTGATATCCGCTTTTGGCACGAGCAGCCTGCCGGTCATATGAACGCGTTCCGCGTTAGCCTTTACGTCGAGCGCGGGCGAGGCGCTCGCGCGGATTTCCGGCAAGTCTGCTACCTCCA
>JBPCXK010000835.1:0-2880 GCA_051008635.1 Gammaproteobacteria bacterium | reverse complement strand
ACGTTGAACTGCTCGGCCAGCATTGCCATCTGGGCATCGAACTGGCTGGCGTCGACATCGCCATCGAACATCGGATCGGGTTCCGGCAGTACGCGGTGATAGCCCAGTATCGACAAGCGGGCACGTTTGCCGGAGCCGGTGATTAGCGATGCCAGTGGCCGCAGTGCCGGTAGCGCTTTGTCGACTAGATTCAGCACGCGCGAACCTCCAAGCGCTCTGTCAGCTCGTAGCTGGTTGACCCTGAAGAATAACGGATGGAAGGTTATCAAGATTCCCCACCGCGGGCCACGACCGCTGTACGAGCGCGCGACCGGATTCGGTCTATTTCCTTAGCCCAATCAGTTAGATTTACGGGCGACTTCAAGAACTGCGCTAACGGAACCTGGCGCTTGCCTATGACGACTGGTGTTGTGGAACCCTGCACCGGGTGGTAGCGGGTGGCGGATATCGGTCATTGTCGGCCAGGCCGGCGCTGTCGTGATTCACAGGTGCCGGGCTATGCAGTGGTATGACAGCCCGGTGCGTGTGTGCGGTGCTCCATATCCCCCCACCAGGCGTGTCGAGCGGCACGGTGTTTCCGCCAATATGTGAACCAGTCCGGTTTATTTTTCAGGCCTGATAAGTTAAATTTACAACCGTTTTTGGGGGAGTAATCACTAAAGGACCTAGTGCCTGCCTATGGCTACTATTCTGGGCGTTTCCGCCTACTATCATGACAGTGCTGCCACGTTGCTCCGCGACGGTGAGATTGTCGCCGCCGCTCAGGAGGAGCGCTTTTCGCGCAAGAAGCACGATGCAGGGTTCCCCCGTAACGCCGTCGAATATTGCCTCGGAGAGGCGGGCACCCGGATTGTCGATCTGGACTACGTCTGCTTCTACGACAAGCCCATCGTCAAGTTTGATCGTCTGCTCGAAACCTATCTGGCCTACGCGCCGGTAGGTTTCAAGTCCTTCCTGTCGGCCATGCCGGTGTGGCTGAAGGAAAAGCTGTATCTCAAGCAGCTGCTGAAGACCGAGCTTGCCGAGATCGGCGACTGCACTGCCAAAGCATTGCCGCCGCTGCTGTTTACGGAACATCATCAGGCCCATGCGGCCTCCGCCTTTTTTCCTAGTCCGTTCGAGCGGGCGGGTGTGCTGTGCATGGACGGCGTGGGCGAGTGGGCGACAACGTCGGTTTGGCTGGGGGAGGGCAACACCCTCGAGCCGCAATGGGAGATCGATTTCCCACACTCGCTGGGTCTGCTGTATTCGGCGTTTACCTATTTCACGGGCTTCAAGGTCAACTCGGGCGAGTACAAGCTGATGGGTTTAGCGCCCTACGGTGATCCGAAGTACCGCGATTTGATTCTCGACAAGGTGCTGGATCTGAAGGAAGACGGCACTTTCCGCATGGACATGCAGTACTTCAACTATACTACCGGCCTGACCATGACCAACAGGCGTTTCGATGGGCTGTTCGGTGGGCCGCCACGCGCGCCCGAGTCGCCGGTCACACAGCGCGAGATGGATATCGCCGCCTCCATTCAGGCCGTGACAGAGGAGGTAGTTTTGCGCCTGGGGCGCACGGTGCACGACGAGTTCGGCGTGGATTATCTTTGTCTGGCCGGCGGCGTGGCGCTGAACTGCGTGGCCAACGGCCGCCTGATCAGGGAAGGGCCGTTTAAAGACATCTGGATTCAGCCCGCGGCAGGCGATGCTGGCGGGGCGCTGGGCGCTGCGGTTTCGACCTGGCATCAATATCTCGAAAAGCCCCGCAAGCTCAATGGTGATGGAGACGCAATGGCGGGCTCGTATCTCGGGCCGCGGTTTTCCGATCACGATATTCTCAACCATCTCGACGCCGTGGGCGCCGTTTACACCAAGCTCGACGACGAACGGCTCATGCCAACGCTGGCGAAGATTCTGGCGGCAGAAAACGTCGTCGGCTGGTTCCAGGGTCGTATGGAATTCGGCCCGCGAGCGCTGGGTGGACGTTCGATCATCGGCGATCCGCGCAGCAAGAAAATGCAGTCGGTGATGAATCTCAAGATCAAATATCGTGAGTCGTTCCGGCCGTTCGCGCCGTCCGTGCTCGCAGAACGCGTGTCGGATCAGTTCGAGCTGGATCGCGCCAGCCCTTACATGCTCGTCGTGGCGCCAGTGAAAGAGGAACTGCGCCTCGAGATGACGGATGAACAGAAAAAGCTGTTCGGCATCGAAAAACTCAACGTTCCCAGATCGCAGATACCCGCAATCACGCATGTCGACTATTCGGCCCGCATCCAGACCGTACACGAGGAAACGAATCCGCGGTACCATGCTCTGCTAAAGAGTTTCGAGGAGGAAACGGGATGTTCGGTACTGGTGAATACATCGTTCAATGTCCGCGGCGAGCCGATCGTGTGCACGCCTGAAGACGCCTATCGCTGCTTTATGCGTACTGAAATGGATTATCTGGTGCTTGAAAACTTCCTGCTCACCAAAACAGAACAACCTGCGATCGAAAAGGACGAATCCTGGAAACAGGAATTTGAGCTCGACTGATGGCTGGCGTCACACACACCATTCCGGAGCTGGACCGTCAGGGTCTGCGTCACTTCGGCCTCGTCACAGGTGGTATCGTTGCTGCTTTGTTCGGGCTGTTTTTCCCCTGGCTGCTCAGCCGCGGATTCCCGATCTGGCCATGGGTCATTTTCGCTGTGCTCGCGGGATGGGCGTTGGTCGCGCCACAGACACTACGGCCCGTCTACCGAGGGTGGATGAGGTTTGGTTTGCTTCTGAGTAAGATCACGACACCGATCATCTTGGGTGTGGTCTTTTTTGTCGTCATTGCGCCCATGGCGGCAGTCATGCGCATCGCCCGCCACGATCCATTGGCGCGTAAGCTCGACGCAGCGGTCA
>JBPCXK010000834.1:0-4337 GCA_051008635.1 Gammaproteobacteria bacterium | reverse complement strand
ACAAGGATCTGCGCAGGGTGACCGCCAAAGTCGCGCCCCGATTGCAGACTATATACGCGGTGGCGGCTGAAACAGATTCAGCACCCGGCCAGCGAGGGAAGTTTACCGTGGCCGGCCCGGATACGCGGTCAAGAATGCATCCAGCGCACTGGTGTACGCATCTCCCGCGGCCACAAACCCGTCGTTGTGGCCACCGCGCAGGCGCAGAAATTCCTTTGGGCTCGTGATCGCCGCAAACAATCGCTCGCCGTGAGTGAAAGGAATGATCTCATCGTCTTCGCTGTGCACGATCATCACCGGGCAGCGAATCGACGCCACGGCGGCGAGCGAGTCGTACCTGTAACGCGTGATATAGCGCACCGGCAGCCATGGATAGTGTTTGGCCGCGGCATCCGCGACGGAAGTAAAGGTCGACTCCAGAATTACCGTGCGCGGATCCACTTGCCCTGCCAGCCTTACCGCCACGGCGCCGCCCAGTGAGCGTCCGAACACGACGATGTCCTGCGGATCGGCGCCGCGCGTATCGATGAGATAACGCCACGACGCGAGCGCGTCGTTGTAAGTCCCCTGCTCGGATGGCGCACCAGTGCTTGCGCCATAACCTCGGTAGTCGACGATCAGGACATTGAGCCGCAGGCGATGGAAGATCGAGATCGACTCCAGCCGATGCGAGATGTTGCCCGCGTTGCCGTGAAAGAACAGTAAAGTTCCGCGCGGCTGACGTGCAGGCACGTACCATGCGCTCAAGGTCTCTCCGTCGTGCGTTGTGATGCTGACTGGCTCGAAGTCGAGCCCGATGTCGGCGGGCGTAGCGGTGAGCCCGCGGCTCGGCATGTCAGGCAGATACAACAGCCGCGCCTGGAAGAAAAACACAAAAACAAGCAGCGCCGCGTAGGCCGCGCCGACATAAACGGCGAGCTTAAGCACGCCCGCAACCACGCGCCGTCACGTCAAGGCGGTCCATTGCGCACCGAGCGTGTCGAAGTGATCCGTGAGCAACTCAGCCGCGGCATCCAGATGTGCGGCCCGGCCCTTGATGCCGACCTCGATCTCGCGACGCGGGCTCTCGGTGCTCGGCAAACTCGACACGCGCAAGCCCGGGAACCTGTCGAGCAGCTCCTCGAACACGGGCACGAGCTCGCTCTCAGGGACGTTTTCCAGCCGATAGCGGTATTCACGATCCGGGTCGGGGTTAAAATATCGTGTGTAGTGCCTGTCCAGCACCCACTCGATCATCGGCCAGGCCATGTCAGGAAAGCCAGGCACGAAATGGTGGTGGCCAACGCTGAAACCGGGAATCTCGTTGACCGGATTCGGAATCAGCACACACCCCTGCGGCAGCTCCGCCATGCGAATGCGGTTGGGATAAGCGTCATCGCCAAACCTGCGCTCGAGAATTTCAACCGCCTCCGGATGCCGCGCGATTATCACGCCGGCGGCCTGGGCTGCTGCCTGGCGCGTGCGGTCGTCGGGTGTGGCGCCGATGCCGCCGAAACAAAATACGGCGTCGCCGCTTGCCATCGTGATCTGCAGGGCCGCGGTGATGTCGGTTGCATCGTCACCGAGCATCTGCACCCACGCCAGTTCCAGGCCCCGTTTGCGCAGTGTCTCGATCACGAACGGCAGGTGTTTGTCCTGCCGTTTGCCGCTGAGGAGCTCGTCTCCAATGAGGATGCCGGCAAAACGCATGGCTTACTCAAACTTCACGATAAACGCCGCCGCGCCGCGGATCCCCGCATCCGTGAAAACCCCTGGCGTCCTTTTGGACGACGTGCGCGCCGCCGAAAAAGACGTTCAGGCCCGGAAACACGTTGCGGTCGGGAAGACCGGCGAGGAATTCGTGCAGGCGCTCCCAGTCATCACCGCCTTCGATGCTCAGCGTGTCCTTTTCGAAATGGATACGCGGGCTCGTCACCGCGGCCTCGACGTCCATGCCAAAGTCGATCAGATTCGAGACGACCTGAAGGATCGCAGTGCGAATCCGATTTGAGCCGCCCGAGCCCAGCGCGACGGCGCCGCCGTCAGCGTGCATCAGCACCGCCGGCGCCATCATCGAAGACATACGCTGATCCGGCTTCCATTGATGAAAACCACCGGGATTGAGGTCTTCCTCGCCCAGCATGTTGTTCAGCATCACACCCGTGCCGGGCAACAGGCTGCCGCAACCCTCGCCGTTGGAAATCGTCATGGCCGCGATATTGCCGGCGCTGTCGGCAACGCTGATATGCGTGGTGCCGCGCGCGGCATGTGCGCGCCCGGCCACCATTTGACTGTAACGCTCGATAAAATGTGGGGCAAGCATGCGACGCTCGTCGATTCCGCCTTCGTCATTGCGTGCCTGCTCATCGATGCGCGCCTTGTTGCTCAGCGCCATGACATCGCTGAGCAGTTCGATATGCGCAGGCGAGCCGAACGCCGTCGCGCCGACCGCACGGGTCTCCAGCAGACCGAGCGCGAACGCAACCAGAATGCCGCCAGCCGACGGTGGCGGGTTGATCGCCAACTGCGCATCGCGATACCGAACACGCAATGGCGCGCGGCGGTGAACCGCGTACTGCTCCAGATCGGCGCGGCGCAGATGGCCGCCACCTTGTCTGCTTTCTTCGTCGATGATCCGGGCGATCTCGCCGCGATAGAACAACTCCTCGCCTTCGATGCACAGTATATCGATGGTCTCGCCCAGCTCAGCCTGGCGCATGGTATCGCCGACGGCGAGCAGCTTGCCCGAATCCGATGGTGCGTAAACTGCCTTCACTTCGGGCGCGACGACATAGATCGGTTTCACGACATTGAGCAAGTCAGCCTGAAACGGCGTCATCGCAAACCCTTCGCGCGCGTGTTGCACGGCGGGCTGACAAAGTTCGCGCAGCGGCACGGTGCACAGATCACGATGAATCGCCGCGACACCTTTTACACAGCCCGGCGTGGCGATGGAACCGAGGCCGATATGAAACTCCTGCGTGGTAACCCCGAAATCGGCATGCACTGGCCAGAAATCCAGCTCATCCGCAGGTCGTTTGAAACGCGGGGTCTGGGTGAAAAAATCGTAGGCGAGCGGGCGCGAATCCTCGGGCGCAGCCACTAAAAACCCGCCGCCCCCGAGCGCGCAAAGCACGGGTTCGACAACGCAGGCCGTGAAGAACGCAGCCAGCGCCGCGTCAAAGGCGTTACCCCCTTCTTCGAGCATAGCGGCCGCGGCATCGGCGGTGAGCGCATGACCCGCAGCAACCGCGCCGCGGCGTTTCACAAGCCGACCCTTGCACTGCGTCTACGACCCCGCGTCATTTGCGCCAGCTGAACCACTGAGGCAATCCCCTCAGTGCAGGGTCGCGCCGGCTTCCATGTCCTCCTCCTCGGCATCCGCGTCCGCAGAGGCATGATGCAGAACCATGCGCCAGCTATCGTCCATGAATTGGTAGATATTCGTCGCGAGCATCACGCCGTGCAAAACACCACCAACCTCGATATTTTCGCGCACCAGATGAATCGCCAGCAAAGTGTCCTGCGTGTAACGCTGGTGGCTGATCGTGAACTTCCAGTCGGTCTTCGCGCTACAGATCTGATGCCAGCTCTCCCTCACCTCCGCCACACCCTCCAGCCGCGGTCCGCCCGGGTGTATGCAAACGACATTTTCGTCATCCGCCCAGACCTTCATGAGCGCCTCCGGATCGGAACGCTCCAGCGCGTCGTAAAACATCTCTTCGGCTTCCTGCGGAGTAGTGAACTTCAAAGGCGGTCTCGCTGGGGAATGAGGCAAGCGGCTATGGTAGGTTATGCAAACGACGCTTGCCACCGGATGAAACATGTGACTGCGAAAACCCGGCTGTGCGATCTGACGGAGCTGAGCCAGCCGGGCTCAAAGGGCTTCACGATCGAAGACGGCGCCGAGTCGTGGAATATCTTCGTCGTGCGCAAAAACGGCAAGGTGTACGGTTACTGGAACGCCTGCCCGCACACCGGCACACCGCTGGACTGGCTGCCCGATCAGTTTCTCGATGCCGACGAGGAGCTGATCATGTGCTCGACGCATGGGGCGGAGTTTCGGATCGAGGACGGGTTTTGTGTGAGTGGGCCCTGTGAGAATCAGCGGCTGCTTGCGCTGTCGGTGTTGGTAGAGGACGGGGTGGTTTACGTTGATGACGAGTTTTTGCGCGCGCCGGAAGAACAACTGTAGGGTGGTGGAGCGACAGCGAAAGCCACCCATGCCAGTGGGACTGGTCCGGCAGTGACCGTGCCGACAGCTTCGCTGACCTGACATGCGGCGCGATAAGGCTTCGCTATCGCGCCCCGGGGCCAACGCGCCCTGCCGATCAACAGCGATGTCGAGCCCTCTCACC
>JBPCXK010000833.1:0-9905 GCA_051008635.1 Gammaproteobacteria bacterium | reverse complement strand
CCTCAAACGCAGGCGTTGCGGTGGGCAAGGGGTGGTAAAGTCCGCCGTTGAGGGGCACAAGTTTTGGTTCCGGCTATGCCGGCTTAGGGTTCGTGACAAAATAAGTTCCCGTTTCTCGGCGTCTAGGCGCCCGTGCGGCAAGGCGCGAGGAGGGCGAATAGTCGGCCTATTTAATCGACGAAGCAACACCGCCGCACGGGATCCGGGCTAGAATACGGACCAACATGAGCCCCGACCCGCAAAACCTCATCTGGATCGATCTGGAGATGACCGGTCTCAATCCGCTGGAAGACCGCATCATCGAAATCGCCACCGTTGTCACGGACAAGGATCTCAATCAACTGGCGCAAGGGCCGGTCGTCGCCATCTTTCAGCAAACCGCGGTGCTGGATAGCATGGACGAGTGGAATACGCGCCAGCACGGCGAGTCCGGCCTGGTCAGGCGGGTGCAGTCATCGACGCTGGATGAGGCTGAGGCGGAGGAGGTCACGCTAGCGTTTCTCGCCCATCACGTGCCCCAGGGCATCTCACCGATGTGCGGCAACAGCATCTGCCAGGACCGGCGATTTCTCGCTCGCTGGATGCCGGCGCTGGAGGCATTTTTTCACTACCGCAACCTCGATGTGAGTACGCTGAAAGAACTGGCTTCACGCTGGCGGCCGGATGTCGCGAAAGGCTTGACCAAAGAATCCCGTCACCTGGCGCTGGACGACATTCGGGATTCCATCGAGGAATTGAAGTACTACCGCGACGCGTTTTTGCGGGTTTGACCGGGAAGTGACAATTCATATGCTCGCCGCCTAACCCGGCATAGCCGGAACCAGAGATGTGCCTCTTCAACGGCGGACTTTACCACCCCTTGCCCACCGCAACGCCGGCGTGTGAGGCGCGCGGCCGTGGACAAGGCGTGGAAAAGTCCGCCTCACTCCCGTGACCGCCGGCTGAAAATTCTTGATACTTTTGTTCAAGATTTCAGTGGTAAGGTACTAACCATCCCGTACGGTGGTGTTGCCTCTGCGGTTTAGATACGCCCGCTATTCGCCCTCCTCGCGCTCAGGCGCCGATAATGCAAACATGTTTTTGCGCGAGCCCTATTTTGTCATAATTCGCATTCTGCCCCGAATCCGGCCGCCGCCGCCGGGTACGCCCGGGGGTAGACTACGGGCTCGAGCGACTGGCGCGTGTCGGGGGATATCGGAAAAAGGCCAGCGCCGGGGCGAACTCTGTCCAAACTCATCTGTCAACTGTGTATGGCATAGGGAGATGCCTGCTCCAAAAGGGGGAAGGCCCGGATGGGCGAGAAGAATAATGATCTCGAGCTGGTCAGGCGTGTTCAGGCGGGAGACAAAAGCGCTTATGACGCCCTGATTCGCAAGTACCAGCACAAGATCATCAAGTTGATCTCGCGCTTCGTGCACGACCCGGACGCGGCTTTGGATGTCGCGCAAGAGGCTTTTTTAAAGGCATATCGCGGCCTGGCGCGGTTCCGTGGTGATAGCGCGTTTTACACATGGTTGTACCGGATCGCGATCAACACCGCCAAGAATCATCTGGTCGCCCAGAGTCGGCGGTCGCCGGATTTCGAAGTGGATTATCAGGACGCCGAATTTTATGAAGGGACATCACCGCTCAAGGAGTACGCAACGCCCGAGCGGCAATTGCTAACCTCGGAGATTGAACGTACAGTGTATCTCGCCATCGAGGAGCTGCCGGACGATTTGAGAACGGCGATCACTCTACGCGAGCTGGAAGGCATGAGTTACGAGGAGATCGCACAGACCATGGAATGTCCGATCGGTACAGTGCGCTCGCGCATCTTTCGCGCGCGCGAAGCTATTGATCGAAGTCTCAAACCGCTTTTGGACTAATCAAGAGAAATTCAAATGAGCAGTGACCAGCTTGAGAAAATATCCGCGTTCATGGATGCGGAAGCCAGCCATTTTGAACTCAAGGGTGTTTTCAAGGAGATGCTTCACAATGAGGATCACCTCAAGTGCTGGGAGCGCTATCATTTGATCCGCGACGCCTTGCGCGGCGACCTCCCGCGGGCAGTGAACCCTGTGTTCGCCGACGCCTTGATGAGCAGGCTGAGTGAGGAGCCGGCGCACAGCATCGCCGGCCCGTCGCGCTGGTACAAGCCAGCCGCGGGCGTGGCGCTGGCCGCCTCTGTGGCGGCTGTGAGCGTATTCGGCATCAAGGCGTTTAACGACGGCGAAACGCCGGTCGTGCCCCCACCAATAGCGCAGAACGCCAAGACCAAGCTGGAATCAATCGTTGCCGCCCAACGGGAAAAGCAGTCGGCCGCCCAGCCGCCCGCCGACCTCCCAACGCTGGCGTCTGCGTCTCCCACGCCCGAGCTGCGTCGGGTCGCCTTATCGCCTTTTGAGCAAGCCAGCTATCTCGCCAACCACAGCCAGTACGCGGGTGGACCTGCCTCGGTCCCCCATCTGCGGCTGGTCGTTACCGACATCAAACCCGACTAAGTCCGCACCACCGATGCGTTACACCCTGCTCTGTGTTGTATTGAGCCTGCCCGCCGTCGCGGGTGCTCAGTCGAGCGCCAAAGAGTGGCTCGACAAGATGTCCAACGCCGTGCACGCCCTCAACTATGAGGGGACGTTCGTGTTCATGCGTGGTGGCCAGACCGAAGCCATGCACATCATTCATGGCAAGGATGGCGAGGGCATACGCGAGCGGCTTGTTTCGTTGACCGGCGACAAACGCGAGGTCATTCGCGATCAGGGTGTGTTGACTTGTATTCTGGCGAATACGCGCTCGGTGGTCGTGGAGACCAACCAGTCCCGGCATAGTCTGCCGGCGACGTTGCCCATGAGCACCGAAGAGTTCGCTGAGCACTACACGTTCGAGCTCGGTGAGAAAGGCCGCTTCGCAGACCGCGAGTGCCAATATGCCATCATTGAGCCGCGCGACGCCCTGCGTTACGGCTATCGCCTGTGCATGGAACTGGACACCGGCCTGCTGCTGAAGTCCGAAATGCTCGACGCGAGCGGTCAGTCGGTCGAGTCGTTCATGTTCACAAACCTTACGCTCCACGATTCGATCCCATCGCAGCGCTTCCAGCCCACGCTCGACAGCGATACCTATACGTGGCATACGGTCGGGGCGCACGAGCCGAGTCTGGGTCTCGAGCCCGATCTTTCCTGGCAATTTGCGGATTTGCCACAGGGGTTTGCGGTGCGCGAGAACGTCAAGCGGGCGATCGCGGCCAGCCCTTTGCCGGTACAGCACATGATAGTCAGCGACGGCCTCGCTTCGGTTTCCGTGTTTATCGCCACGGCTCCGGCAGGGGCCGCCGATGGTGACGTCTCTGAAAGCGCCAGCCGTAGCGGGGCGTTGCATGCCTACATTCGCTTTATGAACGACCATCAGGTGACGGTGGTGGGTGAGGTCCCGGAGCAAACAGTGAAGCTCATCGGCCGGTCGCTTGCGTACAATGTGGCCGCCAACAATTGACCAGCACACGGGATGGAAGCATCCGCGAACCCGACCGGGCTTGTTGCGGGCGCCCGCGGCTTGCGTTACTTTGCCAGCAGAACAGGGACTTGATCTGCCGCCAGCAGTTGCACCCAAGCGGGTAGCGCGGTTGGCTGGGCAGGCCGAATAGAGGTAGTTATTATGCGTACTGTAGCTGTCATCCGAACATCGCTGGTGGTTCTCGCGGCCTGGCTGACTGGTATTCAAGGTGGCCTTGGCGCTGTTGAGCTGCCGGATTTTACCGAACTCGTGGAGCGCAATAGCCCAGGTGTCGTGAACATCAGCACGAGCAAGGAACGACAGGTCAGCCTGCCTCCGGGAATGGAGATGCCCGACATCCCCGAGGACAGCCCGTTCGGTGATTTCATGCGCCGTTTCTTCGGCGAGCGCGGCGAGGGTATGGAGCGATTCAACCCGCAATCACTCGGCTCCGGATTCGTTTTCTCCGACGATGGTTACATCATTACGAATCATCATGTGGTGAAAGACGCGTCCGAAATCATCGTCAAACTCAGCGACCGGCGTGAGCTGGTGGCGGAGTTCATAGGCGGTGACCCGCGCAGCGACATCGCGCTACTCAAAGTCGATGCCTCCGATCTGCCGGTGCTGAATCTCGGCAACTCCGATGACGTCAAGGTCGGTGAATGGGTGCTGGCTATTGGTTCGCCGTTCGGGTTTGACCACTCGGTCACCGCGGGGATTGTCAGCGCCAAGGGACGCAGTCTGCCGAGCGAAAACTATGTGCCGTTCATTCAAACCGACGTAGCGATTAATCCGGGTAATTCCGGCGGTCCCCTGTTCGATCTGGACGGCCGTGTCATCGGCATCAATTCGCAGATCTACAGTCGTACAGGCGGCTTCATGGGCTTGTCGTTTGCGATACCCATCGAGGTCGCGCTGGATGTCGCCGATCAACTCAAAAGCGATGGCAAGGTCTCGCGCGGCTGGCTGGGTGTTTTCATTCAGGAGGTAACGCGCGAGCTGGCCGAATCGTTCGGTATGGAAAAGCCGACCGGCGCCCTCGTGGCCCGTGTGCTGCCGCGCAGTCCGGCGGAAGATTCCGGCGTTCAGACCGGCGATATCATATTGAGCTTTGCCGGTGACGAGGTGGCCGATTCGGCCGCACTACCGCCGATGGTCGGGCGCACCAAGATTGGCGACGAGGTGCCTTTGGAGATCATGCGCGACGGCACCCGCTCCACGGTGGATGTACGCATTGGCAAGTTACCCGATCAGGATCCACTTACCTTGTCCGGGCCGGTAACGCCCGATGCCAGCCAGGATGCCGTATTTGGACTGAAGCTGAAGGAGCTGAGCTCCGAAGAGCGTGAGCAGTCCGAGGTCCAGGACGGCGGTTTGATCGTGCAGCAGGTTGAAGAAGGTCCGGCCAAGGCGGCGGGCATCCGTCAAGGCGATCTCGTGCTGAAGATCAACAACGAAGAAATAAAAAACCTGGAAGGTTACAATAATCTGGTGAAGGATTTGCCCAAGGGCAAGTTCGCCTCGGTGCTGATTCAGCGCGACAGCAACGCCGAGTTCATTGCGATTAAAGTTCCGGGCTAGCCCGCATATTGCACCAGGGCGCTCTGTAGCCTCTATTTAATGCAGTGGCTCAGTTAGTTACGCGAATATTAGGAAGTAACGAAATGTCCCCAAGCCCGCTATCCGGTTTTTGACTGGTTCTGCACGCGCAGCTTGGACGCTACTCCGCAAACCATAGGGCCGGCTATGCTTTGCGGACTATCGTCCAATCCGGACGCGCAGCCCTCACCCAAAATTCCGGATCCTGGTGCAATATGCGGGCTAGAAATATCTGTCGGACTGAATAGGGGATCCACGGAGGCGAACATGCGTTCGCCTCACTTTTCTTTATGGCTTTAAGCGGGCAAGCGTGAGCTTGGCGACACCGTTTGCTGTCCCCGGTCCGGATCACACCTCGTGCATGGAACACATTCGTAACTTTTCGATCATCGCGCACATCGATCATGGCAAGTCAACGTTGGCGGATCGCATTATTCAGTTATGCGGCGGCCTCCAAGACCGCGAGATGGAGGACCAGGTACTGGACACCATGGACCTGGAGCGTGAGCGCGGCATCACCATCAAGGCGCAGAGCGTGTCGTTGCCGTACACAGCGAAGGACGGGTGCATTTATCAGCTCAACTTCATCGATACGCCCGGCCATGTCGATTTTTCCTACGAGGTTTCGCGTTCGCTGGCTGCGGTCGAGGGGGCCTTGCTGGTGGTAGACGCGGCGCAGGGCGTCGAGGCCCAAAGCGTGGCCAATTGCTATACCGCTATCGATCAGGGCCTTGAAGTGCTGCCGGTGCTGAACAAGATCGATTTGCCCTCTGCCGAGCCCGAGCGCACGGCTGTAGAGATCGAGGAGATCATCGGCATCGACACCGCGGAGGCCATGCGGGTGAGCGCCAAGACGGGCGAGGGCGTGGCCGAGCTGATCGAGAAGATCATCGCCTTTGTGCCGCCACCACGCGGCGACATGGAAGCGCCCGCCAAGGCGTTGATCGTGGATTCCTGGTTCGACCCTTATGTCGGGGTCATCACGCTCGTGCGCATGGTTGATGGCGCGTTGCATACCAAGCAGCGCATCGAGGCGATGTCCAGCGGGCTCGTATACCAGATTGAAAAGCTGGGCGTGTTCACGCCCAAGCCTGTGGAAAAACCAACGCTCAGCGCGGGCGAGGTCGGTTACGTGATTGCCGGTATCAAGCGCATAGATGGCGCCAGGGTCGGTGACACGTTCACTGATTCGAAGCGGCGCGCCGTGGCGCCCTGCCCTGGTTTTAAGGAGGTGCAGCCGCGGGTGTTCGCGGGCATGTATACGGTTAGCTCAGATGATTTCGAGGCCTGTCGCGAGGCGCTCGAGAAACTCAAGCTGAACGATTCGGCGCTTTCTTTCGAGCCGGAGACGTCTCAGGCTCTCGGCTTTGGTTTTCGCTGCGGGTTTCTGGGCATGCTGCACATGGAAATCGTGCAGGAGCGACTGGAGCGGGAATACGAGCTGGATCTCATCACTACCGCGCCTACGGTAGAATATAGCGTGCACCAGACCAACGGTGACATCATCCGCATCAACAACCCCGCCGAGTTGCCACCCATTAATCAGATCGAGGCGATTCACGAACCGATCATCCGGGCCTCGATCCTGGTGCCGCAGGAATATGTGGGCAATGTGATTACGTTGTGCATAGAAAAACGTGGCGTGCAACAGCAGCTTCACTATGCCGGCAAACAAGTCTCGCTGATATACGATTTACCGTTGAGCGAAATCGTGATGGATTTTTTTGATCGTCTGAAGTCGGTCAGCCGCGGTTATGCGTCGTTCGACTATGAACACGCGCGTTTCGAAGCGGCGCCGCTGATCAGGCTGGATGTACTCATCAACGGCGACCATGTGGATGCGCTTTCGGTGATCGTACACCGCGACAAAAGCGCCCAGCGGGGCCGGGAGCTGACGGTAAAGATGAAGGAGATCATTCCGCGGCAGATGTTCGATGTCGCTATTCAGGCCGCGATTGGCTCGCAGGTTATTGCGCGCACCAACGTCAAGGCGTTGCGCAAAAACGTGACCGCCAAATGTTATGGCGGCGACATCACACGCAAGCGCAAGCTGCTGGAGAAACAAAAAGCGGGTAAGAAGCGAATGAAGCAGATCGGCAAGGTCGAAATCCCACAGGAGGCCTTTCTGGCGGTTCTGCAAGTTGACAAATAACAACGACAGAGGCATTAAAGTCAAACTATGCGAATAGACCTCGAGCTTGTTCTGGTAATCGGCACCCTGCTGACCGGCGGGGTGTGGCTGCTGGACCATTTCGTGTTGGCGCGTCAGCGTCGCGCCTTGAGCGCCGTCCACGCCGGAGGCACGGTGCGCGATGCGGAAGTGGAACTGGGGATACGCGATCCGTGGTACGTCGAATATGCGAAATCTTTCTTCCCCGTGCTCTTTATCGTGCTGGTATTGCGATCGTTCGTCGCCGAGCCGTTCAGAATACCCTCCGGCTCGATGATGCCGACACTGCTGGTCGGCGACTTCATTCTGGTCAACAAATTCGCCTACGGCGTCCGCCTGCCGGTCATCAACAAGAAAATCATCGACATAGGCGCGCCTCAGCACGGCGATGTCGTCGTGTTCCGGTTCCCCAAGGATCCGGCGGATGACTATATAAAGAGGATAGTCGGCCTGCCCGGTGACCGCATAGCCTATGTGGATAAAGTGCTGTACGTTAACGGCTCGCCCGCTGAGCAAAAACTCGTCGGTGCATACGAGGACCAACGGTCCATGCTCGTATACGATGAGCGGCTGGCGTCCATTAACCATGAAATTCTCATCAGTCAGGGTCATGGCAACACGGCGGCGGAAGGGGAGTGGACAGTTCCGCCGGACCGCTATTTCGTAATGGGCGATAATCGCGATAACAGCAATGACAGCCGGTTCTGGGACTTCGTCCCGGCCAGTCACCTGGTGGGCAAGGCCTTCCTCGTCTGGCTGAATTGGGACTGGCACGCAGGAGTCTTCGACACAAGCAGAATGGGTCACTACATACGTTGACAGGGGGATTTATGAGATCGACTCGAAGACAACGTGGACTATCGTTCATAAGTTTCGCTTTTGTCGTTATCGTGGTCGCGTTTTTGGGGCTGATCGGCCTCAAGCTGTCGCCGACTTATCTCGAGTTTTACAAGGTGCACAAGATATTCGCGGATGTGACCAACGACCCCGGTGTCGCCAAGCTCTCAAAGGGCGAGATCTGGAAGAAATTCAGTAAGAGATTCAACATCGATAGCGTAAAAAGCGTCAAGAAGGAAAACCTGAAAGTGCAAAAGCAAAAAGGCGGCAAGAGCATTAACCTTCGCTACGAGGTCAGACAGAAGCTGGTAGGTAATCTGGATGGTGTCGTCGTTTTTGATCGCACAGTGGTCGTCAAGTAGGGATACGCCGTCCGGCGATCGGCGCCGGACAGGATGCGCTAGCTGATGACAAGGCTTCTAACGACACTGCAACAGGACATCGTCGACAGCGCGCTTTTTGAGGAGGCGATTACCCACCGAAGCGCGAATAAAAAGAACAACGAGAGGCTGGAGTACCTCGGCGACGCAATCCTCGGGTTTGTCGTTGCGGAGTATTTGTACGCACACAAGCCCGACTCCGCGGAAGGCGAGCTGAGCCGTCTGCGCGCCCATCTCGTGCGCAAGGACACGCTGGCGGAAATCGCCGTGGAGCTCGAGCTTGGCGAAATCATCAAGCTCGGTCCGGGCGAGATGAAAAGCGGCGGCCGACGGCGCGATACTACCCTGGCTGATGCGCTCGAGGCGATCTTTGCCGCTGTATACCTGCTGAAAGGCCTGGAGCACGTCAGGCGGTTTATTCTGGACGTGTACCACGATCGCCTTGTCAGCCTGCCGCCCGGCGAGCAGATCAAAGACCCCAAGAGCAGGCTGCAGGAGTTTTTGCAGTCGAAGAACCTGTCCCTGCCGGCATATGAGCTGAGCGAGGTGGAGGGCGCCTCGCATGCCCAGCATTTCAGCACGTTGTGTACGATCGAAGAGTACGGCATTCGCGTTACTGGCGAGGGCGCCAGCAAACGCAAGTCGGAACAGGACGCCGCCTGCAAAGCGCTGGCCCTGCTTGAACAAAGAGAATGACCGGGAATAATTTCGTGACGACGTGCGGCTACGTTTCGCTGCTTGGTCGCGCCAATGTCGGCAAATCGACATTGCTCAACCGGCTTGTCGGTCGCAAGCTGGCCCCCACGGCCGACAAGCCGCAGACGACCCGCCACCGTTTGCAGGGCATTGTCACGCGCGACGGTTTACAGATGATTTTCGTCGATACCCCCGGCGTGCATTTCGGCCACAAGCGCTTGCTCAACAAGTCATTGAACCGCAACGCCGCCGCGGCGCTGAACGGCGTCGATGTGCTCATGCTGGTCGTCGAGTGTCCGCATTGGGGCGCCGAGGAAGAGCACATTCTCAAGCTGATGACAGGCGTGCAGACACCACTGGTCGTTTGTATCAACAAGCTCGACGCAATCAAGGACAAACTACGGTTGCTGCCGTACATCTCTTTGCTGAGCGATAAGAGCGGTTCCAAAGAGATCATTCCGGTGTCGGCGCGCACGGGCGAAAACGTGCCAACGCTCACCGCGACGCTTGCGACTTACTTGCCGCAGTCACCCTTGCTGTTTCCCGAGGGTGCGCTCACCGACAGGGATGATGCTTTTGTCATTGCCGAGCTCATCAGGGAGCAGCTCACCCGACAACTGAGCTTTGAGGTGCCCCATGCGGTGTATGTCGAAGTCGACAGTCTTGAACAAACGAATCAGCGCATCGGCGTCGCTGCGACCATCTGGGTGGAGCGCGAGACACAGAAGGCAATCGTGATCGGCAAG
>JBPCXK010000832.1:0-4045 GCA_051008635.1 Gammaproteobacteria bacterium | reverse complement strand
TTTCTCGGCGGTCGCTCCTGCGCGTCCTGCGCGCGCGACACTTGCACATCCATGTGCGACGTCTAGGCGCCCGCGCAGCAAGGCGCGAGGCGGGCGAATAGCAGGCTGTTTTAACCGCCGAAGCAACTCAGCAAGCGCGGCATGGATAGGCGGCGAGAAATGGGAAGTTATTTTGACGCGAGCCCTAAGTATGCAACGGGCGGGCGGGAGTTGATCATGTCCGGGACCATTCGACTGTGGGCGGCAGTTTTCAAGCTGCGAATCGGGGTGGCGATCATGCTGTGCGCCCTTGCAGGTGTGGCGGCTACTCCAGGATCCGGTCCGGGCGCGGCGCCGTTGCTGGTTCTTGCTTTGGCCGTGTTGCTCTCATCGGCGTCGGCTGGTGCATACAACCAGTATGCGGAGCGTGAGCTGGACGCACACATGGGACGCACGCGCACACGGCCGTTTGTCACAGGTCAGCTTCGAGCCGATTGGCGCTGGCCGGCCGCGATCGGGCTGCTCCTGGCGATGTCGGTGGCGGGCGCATGGTTTGCGACCAATGCGCTGGCGGCAGCGTTTGTTTTCCTCGGCGCGTTCACTTACGGGATCGTGTATACGGTCTGGCTCAAGCGTCTCACCTGGCTGAACATCGTTGTTGGCGGGCTCGCGGGCAGCTTCGCGGTACTGGCCGGCGCAGCCGCGGTAGATCCGAACCTGGCGTTGGAGCCGGCAATCCTCGCGCTGGTGCTGTTCCTCTGGACGCCTCCGCATTTCTGGAGTCTGGCGTTCGCGTATCGCCGGGACTACCGTGCCGCCGGTGTTCCAATGCTGCCCGTAGTCGTCTCCGACGCAGCGTCGGCGCGGGTCATCTTCGCGCATACCGTGGCGCTGACTGCGCTGTCTCTCGTGCCGGGCTTCCTGGGCTTAGGCGCCATCTATCTGTCAGGTGCAATCGTCGGTGGCGCCTGGTTTCTGCATGCGAGCTGGCAGCTCGTGCGCCAACCCGATACCCGCCACGCGATGCGGAACTTTCACGCTTCTCTCGGCCAGCTGAGTTTGCTGCTGTTAGCCACTATTGTCGATCGCTGGCTGCTGGGATGAATGGCGTTGCGGGTGATCAAGACGCCGAGTCGGAGCAGCTTCTGCGTGTTGCGATTTTTGTTCGTCGCCTGTTTGCTCCCGGCGGGTGGTGAGGCCGGCGCCACCCTCGAACGCGATGTTGCGTTCGCCCGGAGTCAGAGCGCGGTTGGAAACACGCTTCGCAACCACAGCTTTGCCGACACCGAAGGTCGGGTCGTACAGCTCGCGAGCCTGAGAGGCGAGCCGACGCTCGTCAGCATGGTGTACACGAGTTGCCCCGATACCTGCTCGGTGGTGACACGGCGGTTGCGCACAGTCGTCGACATAGCGCGGGAAGCCATGGGCGAAGATGCCTTCTCGGTGATCACCATCGGCTTCGATGCTGGAGTGGACACGCCGTCGCGTATGCGCAGCTATGCCCGGACGCAGGGCGCGGGAGACGGGCGCTGGTCTTTCCTGGCGGGCGATGCCGCGACAATCGAAGCGATCTCGGAAGATATCGGTTTCAGCTTCGTGCGTTCAGCGCGTGGCTTCGACCACCTGGCCCAGATCAGCATAGTGGATGCGGACAACCGCTTATACCGGCAGGTTTACGGTGACACGTTCGATCCTCCGTCAATCATCGAGCCCTTGAAGGAACTTGTATCCGGCACGCGCATGGCCGAACGTAACGTCGCCGGATGGGTTGAAAGTCTGCGATTGCTGTGCACGGTGTATGACCCCGCCAGTGGCCGCTACGCCTTCGACTATTCATTGTTCGTCGCCGCCGCCGTCGGCGTCGCCTGCCTGGGGTGGCTGGCCTGGTTTCTGGTTGGGGCCTGGCGTGAGCACCGCCGGCCGGTGTGACGCGGCCGTGAATTCGGTGCGACGAGTTGCGCGTCTGGCGCTCGAGAAAATCGAAAGCGCGTACGATGCGGTGTTTACGCCTGCGTGGAATCCGCTGTACCAGCTCGGGGCACTCGGCTGGTTCTTCTATTGGATTGTCGCTGCCAGCGGGATCTATCTCTACATCTTCTTCGACAGCGGCGTTACCGATGCATATGTATCCGTAGAGCGCATCACCAATGTGCAATGGTATGCAGGCGGAGTGATGCGCAGCTTTCACCGCTATGCGTCGGATGCGCTCGTCATCGTTGTGATGATTCATCTCGTGCGCGAATACATCCTGGACCGGCTCAGGGGCGCGCGCTGGTTCGCCTGGGTCACCGGTGTGGCGGCGCTATGGATGATTTTCGCTGCCGGGATCTCGGGCTATTGGATCGTATGGGATTTGCTCGCACAGTACATCGCCATCGCCTTCACGGAATGGCTCGATGCTTTACCCATATTCGGAGAGTCGATCGCACGGAACTTTCTGCATTCGGCGAGCCTGAGCGGGCGGTTCTTTACTCTGATGGTCTTTATACACATTTTCGTACCACTCGTCCTGTTGCTTGTGATGTGGTTGCACATCCATCGCCACGTCGGCGCGAAGGTAAATCCGCCGCGAGGGCTCGCGATAGGCACGAGCGCGGCCATGCTTGCGCTTGCGTTCGTCTGGCCTGCCCACAGTCAGGGCCCCGCGGATCTCGATACCGTACCTGCGGTGCTGGGGCTGGACTGGTTCTATCTCGCAGCGTTGCCGTTGTCCGAGCATGTCTCCGGTTTGGGGCTATGGGCAGGATTCGGTATCGCGACTTTGGTGCTGGTCCTCATGCCGTGGCTGCCGCCGGCGCGAAGCAGCCAGGTGGCGGTCGTCAATCTGGCGAACTGCAACGGCTGTGGCCGTTGTCACGAAGATTGCCCGTTCGGCGCCGTCACCATGGAGCCGCGCAGCGACGCCGCGCCCTATCCCTTGGAAGCAGTGGTCAACGCGGACCAGTGCGTGAGCTGCGGCATCTGCACCGGCGCGTGTCCGACATCGACACCTTTTAGAAGGCGCAGTGAGCCGGTGGCCGGTATCGAGCAACCGGGACTCACCACGCAGAATCTGCGTGAGCGATGTATCAGCGCGGTCGAGCAACTGTCCGGGCCCGAGCGCGTCTTGGTGGTCGGCTGCAGCCATGGTGCGCAACTGCAGGGTCTGACCACCGGGTCGGTGGGAGTGGTGGAGCTTCCGTGCGTCGGCATGCTGCCGCCTGCCTTCATCGACTTCCTGATTACCCGCGATCATGTAGACGGCATCATGCTTACGGGTTGCCGGGAAGGGGATTGTCACTTCCGCCACGGCATTCGATGGACGCGTCAACGCATTGAGAGACAGCGCGATCCCTACCTGCGAGAACGAGTACCGCGCGAGCGTCTTGCGAGCTGTTTCCCGGGTGTCGATCGGCCAGGCAGTCTCGCCGATGCCATTGTGCAATTTCGCGAGCAGCTCACCGCGGTGAAGGTGCGGCGTAAAGCGCAAGACACGCAGGCAGCGTCCAGCTACATCCCGCAAGCTGAAGGAGTGACGGACAATGTCTGATGCCTTGTCTGCGCCGAGATTGCTGGCCCAGGCTGTCGCCTACGCGGCGTTTATGGCAGTCGTCGGGTATCTGTCCTCTGCGCCCAGGTACAGCCCTATCAGTGAAGATATGGCTCTCGTGAGGCTGAGCTTCAGTCATGCCGGTGCGCGCAAGGGTGGCTGCAGGAGGCTGAGTCCGGAAGAGATAGCGGCTTTGCCGGCAAACATGCGCAAGCCGATGGATTGCCCGCGCGCGCGAGTGCCGCTGCTCGTGGAACTGTACGTCGATGGGACCTTGCTGTATCGCGAGTCCGTGAGGCCGTCCGGACTTGCGAGTGATGGTCCATCAACCGTGTACGAACGCTTCCGCATCCCTGCGGGGCAGCACACTATTCGCGCCCAGCTGCGGGATAGCGAACGCGATAAAGGATTCGACTATGAACGGGAAACGAGCGTGGTGCTGCAACCCCGGGAAAGCTTCGTAGTGGATTTTCGCGCCGAGACCGGCGGGTTCAGGTTTTTCTGAGGGACAGTGGCATGGGAGCGCAGTTAATCGAG
>JBPCXK010000831.1:0-6214 GCA_051008635.1 Gammaproteobacteria bacterium | reverse complement strand
CGCGCAGGCCGCCTGGCTTTCCTTGTAGATGACGGACTGCTTCAATCAGAGTCTCGATGCCTTTGTCTGGAGAAATTCGGCCAACAAAACCCACGACGAAATCTTCCGCGTCGACTCCGATCTGTCTTCTGGCGGAATGCTTATCGACCATCGACCACTTCGACAGATCCAGGCCATTGGGCACTGTTTCTACAGCCATGCGCCCCAAATATCTTTTTAGATAACCACCCAGCCCGAAGGTGGGCGTGGCGTTGCGCATTGCATGGATGCTGAGCCGCCTGTTCATGTATCCCAACGGGCTGAGCCGCTTGCGCCAGGGCCTGCTCGTGCGCGTCATCGCCTCGATGCACCAGTTGGGATTGTGCGCGGTGAAGCAGTACGGTTTGCCGTCACTGAGCTTCCTGAAAAGAAACGCCTGAAGCGGCAGATGGATGTGAACAACATCAAACTCGTCAACCGCGACTTTGGACAGCGCGGTCCGGATATAGATGTAGCTGTTGAGCCAGGGTAGAGCCGTCCGGATGAAGCGCGGTTCCCTGCCTTCCAGAAGCGTGGCCCCCGGCAGTGAGCTGACTTCCACCAGTTCGACCCGTTCGTCGAGGTAGGGTCTTCCGTCTGCCGTCCTGGCGTCTACCACCGATACTTCATGTCCCTGTGCCACAAACTGGTTAGCCAGCTCGCACACGACGGTGGATACCGGCCCCATTTCGCGGGTGCCAATGGTCCCGCTGCCAAGCAACTCAAGAATTCTCATGACGTTCCGTGTCCTCCTCCTCTCCATACCTGGAGAGTGTGTTCCCTTCCCTCCTATCCTGGAGAGAGACTCCCGTAGATTACACCTTATTCCTTGCCAGCGTAATAGCCTCGTTGTAAAGATCAAGGTACTGGTTCGCAATTTCGTCCCAGCCGTACTTCCTGACCGAATCCGTCGCGGCCTGGCCGAGCTGTCTGCTGACTGCCTCGTCCCGCAGGAGGCGAATTACCCGCTCGGCAAGCGCGTCGATGTCTCCAGGTTCCACCAGGTAGCCGTTTTTGCCGGGGCTTACTATATCCCGGTTTCCGGAGATATTGGTCGCCACAACCGGCAAACCAGCCGCCATCGCATCCAGCACGGCCAGGGACAGGCCCTCCGCACCCTCAGCCATCCCGCCGGAGAGATAAATGCTACTGGCCTGATAGATGGCCGCAAGCGGATCGTCCTGCGACATGACATCGGTGGGAAAGTTGATCTCACCAGTCAAAATCACGTCCTCGTTCAGACCGAGCTCGTCAATCAGCGGCTGGAGCTGGTGCGTCGACCTGCCCACGATCACCAGGCGTGCATCGGTGTGCGCCGCCTTGATCTGCGGCATTGCCCTGATCAGATTTTCGTGCCCGCGGCGGGGCTCGTAGCTGCCGACGGTCAGCAGCAGTTTCGCATCGGCTGGCAGCCCGAAAGACTCCAGAACCTCGCTGCTGTGTGTCCTCCTGAAGCGATCGAAGTCGATCCCATTGGGAATCTGCCGAATCCGCTCCTCGTGCGCGCCGGCGTCAACGAGAGAATCCCTGACGCTATCGCTTATTGCGGTCACGAGATTCGCTTCGCGAACCGCATGTTCTATCTTCGGCTTCAGCTCGGGGTCGAGCCGAAGGCCATGATCGATCTCCGGAATCACATGAATGTCTCTGCCGTGTGGAGTAATCACCAACGGCGTTGATCGCCGCTTGTTGAACCGGGTGCCGATGTATCCCGTCGGATAAGTATTGTGCGCATGGATCACGTCCGCTCCCCAAATCGACACATCCAGGCTCAGTTGGGCGTAGGCGACCTGCTCCGGAAACAACCCTCGCAAGGTCGGCCACCTGTGCACGGGAAAGTTGTAACGGTGCCTGCGCGACGTACGCCATCCGCTTGGGCAAACAACCCGCACACGGGTTCCCAACCGCCGCAAGGCCCGTGCAAGCTGGAAGACGACCATTTCCCGCCCCCCGATCTTGGGCAAAAACCCCTTGCTATACAGCACAACATTGAGATTAGTCTCTTTCTGCATTTTCGTCCTTGATTGCAATGTCAAACATTACCGGCTAGCTCGCCGCTGCGCGCGCTGCAGCGCATAGTGGTGGTGACTTACGGGGGGCTCATTCCTGGTAGAATGAAACCAGCGCGTCGTTAAGCTGGCCGATGTCGAACATCTGTTCGACTCTCGCGCGCCCGGCGCGCCCCATGTCATTCCAGAACTCGGGATGATCATGAAGGTGCATCATTTTTTCGGCGAGGCCGCCGGCATCGCGCTCCGGCACCAGAAAACCCGAGACGCCGTCCTCCACCAATTCGGGAATCCCGCTGTGCCACGTGCCGAGCACCGGCAAGCCCATCGACATCGCCTCCTTGAGCGCGTTGGGAATTCCCTCCTGATCGCTGTCGCCTGCCGTCACGCTGGGTGCGGCGACGAAGTGTGCGTTCTCGAGCGCGCGTCTCACACCGTGCTGATCTTGCCAGCCGGCCAGATGCACGTGGTTGGCGACGCCGAGGTCGTCAATCAGGCGTTCGAGATCCGCACGCAGCTCGCCCTCGCCGACCACGGTGTAGCGCACTGCCCTGCCCGAGTCGAGCACGCGTGCGACCGCTTCGACACCGTAGCGGATGCCCTTCTTCTCGACCAGCCGTCCGACGGTCACGATGTGGGTCGGCTCGTTCGCGCCGCGCCGTCGTGGCTGATAAGCAAAGCTGTCACAATCGATGCCGGAGTGCAGCACCCTGATCTTGTGTTCGCTGCACCCGAGCTCCAGCAAACGCTGACGCAAGCTGTCGCTCACGGGCAAAAACAGGTCAGCTTCGGCGAACAGCTCATCGTAAACACCGGTCTTGCCGTGCAGGTACTTGGTCACGTCATACCCACGAATCGAAGTGACCAGCTTGCCGCTCAGCGCCTCGATCTGGCGCAGACGCAGGGCGGTCGGGCCAAGAACCGCGAACTGACAATGAATGACGTCGTAGCGCCCCAGATCGAGCACCGGCAGGGCCGAATACAACAACTTGAGCGACGCCGCCTCGCGCCGATAGCGCATGACATTCACTGCGCGCGCGAGCACCGCCGGCCGGCGCCACGCGCCGTTGCCCGCGAGCAGACTCATGACTGTCAGGGCGCGGCGCAAGCGGCTGCGCGGTACTCGTTGCGCATAACGCGTGCGCGCAAGCAGATCATATTCGTCGATGACCGTGTGAACCTTCGGCAGCTCCGGTTGCCGTCTGGCATAAATATCCACGTCATGTCCTCTGTCGATCATTCCCGTGATCTGGTTGAGCACGAACGTCTGCGTGAGCGACGGAAAATCATCCACGAGGTACAAAATCCGCACGACGGCTACGCCGTTGTCCGCGGCAACTCGCGCCTGACTTCCACGCATCCATCGCGCGCGGCATGTCGAATCAGGCCGGTCGTTGACGCGCCTGTGCAGGCGCTGCTGGCTTCGTTGTTCATGGCGGTTACTCAAGTCCTCGCCATCACGTCTTTGACGTGATCGGCGAGCCGCACCGCCAGCGCCACCGCGGTCAGCGCGGGGGTGGCATAGCCGCCCGTGGGGAACACGGACGGACCGGCGACGTACAAGTTAGCGATGCCGTGGACCTTCGCATTTGCGTCCACCACGCACTGCTTGGGATCGGTATGCATGCGGGTGGTGCCCATATGATGATAACCGCCGTGGATCTCGTCCGGCGGGTTGTCGCTGTCCATGTCGATCTCGACCACGCCGAAACCAAGCCGCCGCGCCTCCGCATCGATGATCTCCTGCGCGCGGATGATGCTGCGGATGTCGAATGCGGTGAGGCGCCAGTCGAGCCGGGTCTTGTTCTGACCAAGCGCGTCGCGCTCGCTCGACAGCAGCACGCGACTGTCAGGATTGGGCTGTTGCTCCGTCATGTGATTCAGGCGGAATACTTCGAAGCGCTTGCTGGCGCGGGCATACTTGTGAAGAAGCTTCGCGGCCTTGCGGTAAGCCGCGATTGAAAACTCGTTCGCCACCGGAAACATCGCGCTCAACTGCCGGTTCAGATCATTGAGATCACCGCTCCTGATCGCCCGACCCGCAAGCTTCACCGCTTCCAGACCGGCCGAGGCGCTGCGCCTCAGGCTGGGTTTCTTTTCGTTCTTCGAGGATTTGCGCGGGCGCGCCGCGGGTACGATGTGTGCTCCGTAGTTGAGTATTTTCTCCTCGCGCAGCACGTCCTCGCTCAGCGCGAGCTGTCCGAGCACGCCGTTTTTGCTTCTCATACCCATGCCGGCCAGATCGTAAAGCTCGGCGCGGTCGAACACGGAGCGGTCGGTGGGCACAAGCAGACCCGACCAGTGATGCGGATGTTCCATAAAAAAGCGCCCGATCAGATCGTTCTCGTTACCGAGCCCGACGCTTTGCTGGTTGTTGGACAACAGCATCAGGCGCGGCGTCTCGATGCCACCCGCCGCGAGCACGAACAAACGCGCGCTGACGGTGAATTCCTTGCCGTCTAGACAGCCCGCGCGGATGGCAGTCACCTGTTGCGTGTTTTCGCTGGCCTCGACTTCGAGCGCGTTGGCATAAACGTAAGTGCTGACGTTGGGCGATTGATCCAGCTCGCGGCGGTAATCTTCGATAAACACCGAGCGCGACACGAACTGGTAGATCGCTGTCTTGACGTTGCCGTTCTCGCCAAACGGCAACGGTTGCTGTTTGCCGTTGAGCCGCGCGTCCACCGTCTCGTACACGTAGGGGCCCGCCTTGCAGATCTCTTGCGCGCGCAAATAGAAAGAATCGAGATGGGCCTTGTCGAACGGCCAACCGCTGTGCGGCACCCAGTCGCGTTGCTCGAAATCGATGGCGTCCATGGGCCGTAAGCGCGCCCCAAGACGATTGTTGCCGATTTCCATCACCCAGCGGTTGGGCGAGCCGCCAAACTGGCGCGAACGCGCCGAATCCAGCGGATAGTAGGGCAAGCCGATGTTTTCACCGTCGTACAGCGCCTGCGTTTGCTTGTCGCCTTCGAAGCCGCCGCTTTCCAGCAGCGCCACCTCGTACGGCTGACCGATCAGCTCGCGCGCCAGCGAGATGCCCGCGACGCCCGCGCCGATGATGCACACGTCGGTGCTGATTTTTTCGTTATTCGGGAGCGAGCGCGCGTCGATGATCATCGCTTATCCTTGTGGAACGGGTCCGGGTTGCCCGTCCATCGCTAGATTAGCTTACTATGTTAACGTGTTAGAGCAGCGTAAACCGCAAAGCAGCGCACATCCTGGCAGACTGAGCGAAGAGACAATAGCGTTGTGAGCAAGAGAGGTCTGCCGCAAAAGGTAGTATCGGCACGTTTGTCGTCCTCGCGAACGCGGGGATCCAGCAGAAAAAGCGCTCGTTTGACGGGCTTCGCGCCTTCGCGGAATGACGAATCGAGACGTATCGACTTTTTACGACACCCTCTTCAGCCGCGACAGTCGCTGTTACTCACTTCAGCCACCACTGTTGAAGGCCGCTCCCGCAGGCGGGATCGCCGTTGACGTGATTGAAGTTGTTCCCGTTTTGACGCCCGATCGCGCCCATTGTATCCCAAAGTGGGTGCTGATTTTCTCGGCCGCCAGTTTGTTCGCCAGCGGGCCGGGATGTCGGTCGAATCGGTTAACCCACAGAGACGACACAGGTTCTACGTTCGCGTACGTACCCCGAAGATCCAGGCACTGAACCTGTTCTGCTCGGCATTTGGATAGCACTCTGTCTAACAAAAACCCCAACGGATAATCGTAACCCAGTGATTCTGAAAAATTCGGGAATAAAACTACGCCCATTGGAATGGATGCACGCTTGCAAATTCGCATAAATTTTTCCAAAGCATCGTTTGCTGACTGCGTTGTCTGCGACTTTGGGTCAAAAAAGTTATCTACCAAATACGCCTCATAGCTATCCGCGAGCCCAGTTGAAAGCTGTATTTTTCTCCATAAGTCATTAGCCAAGTAGTAAAGCGCAGAGTGCTTGGTCAATGCGTGTGTAAATGTCGATGAAGGGATCAAGCGCAGATAAGTGGGCCGTCCCGATTTATCCCGGCCTTCAACGTCATTGATAAACCATTGGAGCAAGATGAAGTCCGGATTAGCTGGAATGACATACTTGTTCAGTATTTCAATATGATCTACGGTTTCGGCCCCCGGTCTCCCGAAATTTAATACTTGCACCGGCAATTCGTTGTTCTGTAGGGCACGCTCCAGGATAT
>JBPCXK010000830.1:0-2724 GCA_051008635.1 Gammaproteobacteria bacterium | reverse complement strand
GGCCGACCGAGCTCGTTCAAGAAGGCCGCGCCGAAGAAGCATTGACTCTACAATGGATTTTCTGATGGAGCGGAATACAGGTCATGTTCCGACTGAAGAAAATTCGTTGTAGAGTCAAGGATCAAGCGAGGGCGCGTCAACTCGGTGACGGATGCGGGCTAGTCGGCCCGAGGTTCGATTGAAACAGGAAAGCGCAGAACAGGTGGGGACGTCGCAGGGACAGGCCACGACAAACGTTGTCGTCATCGGTGGCGGCGTTATCGGTCTCAGCGTCGCCGAACAACTCTCGCATGAGGGTCTTGCCGTAACGCTACTCGAGAAAGACAGGATCGCCGCGGGCGCCAGCTACGGCAACGCCGCGGGTTTCGCTTTTTCCGAGATCATGCCAATGGCCTCACCGGAAACCATTCGAAAGTCGATCAAGTGGTTCCTGGATCCACTGGGTCCCTTTGCAGTGGTTCCACGGGATTTGCCTTTGACGCTGGGCTGGCTGTTGCGGTTTTGCTTCGCCGCTCGCAACGCCCAGTTCGATCGTAGTATCGAAGTGCAGGCGGCCTTGATGCGCCTGGGGGAAAGCACCTTGGCACAGACGCTTTCACGCACCGGGCTCGGGTCCATGGTGCGGAGCAATGGGGCGCTCTACCTGTACGAAAGTGAAGCGCAATACCGCGCCGACCTGAAGAACTGGCACTCTCGTGAACGCCACGGGATCCAGTTCGAATGCTACGAAGGGGGCACACTTCACGAGTTTCAGCCGGGTCTTTCCAGGAGTATTGCGGCCGGTATTTTCACGCCGGCGTTTCAGTCAGTATCCAACCCCTATGATTACTGCAGAGCGCTTCACAACCATGTCGAATCCAATGGCGTGATAACACGCTACGATCAGGCGATCTCAGTTTTGCCGAATGGCAATGGGTGCGTCGTCACACTGGAGAATGATGAATCGATACATGCCGACAAGGTCGTTGTTGCAGCCGGCCCCTGGTCCGCGGAACTCAGCTCGAAACTGGGTGACACGGTGCCTGTTGTTGGTGAGCGTGGTTACAACACGACTCTTCCCAAAACAAGCCTGCGCAACCTGGACCGAACACTGTTTTTTACGGCCCACGGCTTCGTTCTGACACCCCTTGCCGACGGTATCAGGGTTGGCGGTGCGTCGGAGATTGCAAAGCTTGACCGAGCACCCAACTTCAAACGTTCCAAGGCCATGTTGGCGAAGGCGAAATCCTTGATCCCGGACCTGCAAACGGAAGGCGGAGAGGAGTGGATGGGTATACGCCCCACAATCCCGGATACGCTGCCCGTTATCAGCCGGGCCACCAAGTCCTCGAATGTGATTTATGCTTTTGGGCACGGCCACTTGGGATTGACCCAGTCAACAGCCACGGCACAACTTGTTTCGGATCTATGCAGTGGACGAAAACCATCTGTTGACCTTACTGCGCTGCGGGTGAATCGGTTCTAACCACAAGCGGCAGATGTCTGAGTGTGTCGCATATCCTCGGTGTCGACGTTTCCATGTCGATGACGCAAAGCCATTCCAAGCATCACTTGCCGCCGACAAGCAACAAAACATGATCTGGGCCGTGCGTGAGATTGAAGACACAATGCTGGACAAGGTCGTAGGATTGCTAAAGGATGACTTTAGACCTGTTGACATCGCGACTGGGCCATCTGTGCGACGCGAAGCTGGACGACATCAAGACAGTCGCTGCGCCACCGACCGACCCCGCACAACTTGCGCGCGAGCTGGCAGCACTGCAACGCCTGCTGGCGGCTTGTGTGCCGGCCTGGGACGAGGATCCTAACCTGACTGTCGGCGAGATCATGGCGCGCAAGCGGCATTAACCGACGCCACATGACCAAGGATCAACGCGCGATGGCAATGGCGATGATCATGCCGGAGCCGGAGAAGGGTGGACGCGGGAAAACGGTCCGGTTACCGGATGGTTTGTCAAAACAGCGGGACTTTGAGTATTTCGGCAGAGTTGCCGGATAGCCAAAACCAGCGAAGCCCGCACCGTCCTCAACCACATGCCCGAGGGGGGACAAGGTTAACAGTCTACGCCGCCTGCCGCTTGGCGCTGACCTTGAGCTCTACGCCCTCATGCGCCTGCAGGAACCCGATGATCTCGAACAGGTTACTGGCGTTCGGATTGCCTGTCGGTGACAGCATGCGGTGCAAGCTCTTGGGGTTCTTGCCCACCGTTTTGGCCAGCGCTTCGAACCCGATGGTAGCGTTGATGTAGTCGCGCAGGATGGACTTGCCGACGTCGGTCTCTCCCGACAGAAAGCAATCCATCGCCTCGACCAGCATGGCGCGGCGAAAGGACGCGCTTTCCCGCACGCGGGCCTGTACCGTGTCGCGAAAGTCTCGTGTGAGTGCCATTACCGTTCTCCTTTGCGCTTGCGTCGCTTGTAGTCTTGCCAGTGGCCACGTGCCGGCTCGATCGCCTGCGACTGGCGCTTCTTGGTGCTGCCGCCGACGAGGATCACGAGCTGCTCACCATCCTTACCCAGGTAAATGCGATAGCCGGGACCGAAGTCGATGCGGTACTCAAACACGCCGCCACCGACGCCCTTAACGTTGGAGAGGTTCCCTGCCTCCAGACGCCTCAGCGCGCGCATGACCCGTGCCGCAGCAGCGTCGTTCAACTGCCGGAACCACTGGCCGAACGGCGACCGCCCTGTCGCGTCCTCAGTATTCCTTCACTTCGACCATGA
>JBPCXK010000829.1:0-8512 GCA_051008635.1 Gammaproteobacteria bacterium | reverse complement strand
CCATAGTCTATGTCGACACGTGTGTCAGGGTCCGGTATCAGGACCAGGTCGCCGAGGGCCCCATAAGGACTATCCGATATCGTGTCGAAGCAGGTGATCTGAATGTTGGTGGGCGTCCAGCCGATGCCCCGCCTCAGCCTTTGCGGGAACTGTTCTGCCGGAAACGCCTTGCCCCGCACCTTACCCGCAATGTCGCTGCAGCACGCGACGACCAAGCCTTCGTCTTTCATTTAAAACCCCTTCAACACAGACTTTTGGACATTCTATTTGAGTCGACTTTCGTTTTGCACGTCGAGTCCCCGTCGTGCACGTTGCAAGATAGCGTTCGAGAGAGATATCGTAGCCTGCTATTCGTCCGACCAAACCCACACCGAGGCCTGCGCGACATGCCGGTGAACAAAGTGAAAGCCAACGACGATCGGCCGCTGCTCGAGCCCGAAGAGCCATCGGCGTTCGAGATCTTCAATGCGGCCGGCGCCAGCCGTCTCGTGGTGACCTGCGATCACGCGAGCCCGCGCATTCCGCGCCGACTCGGCACTCTGGGGCTGCCGATGCACGAGCTGGAGCGTCACATCGCATGGGATATCGGCGCGCAAGCGGCTGCGCGGCATCTTTGCGCCTGCCTCGACGCGACGCTGATCGTGGCGGGCTACTCGCGGCTGGTGGTCGATCTGAACCGTCCCCTCGAAGCGCGGGACGCTATGGCGACGCGAAGCGAAGAGACGGATATCCCGGGTAACCGGGCGTTGAGCGACGATGATCGCGACCGCCGCGCCACCGCGCTTTATTGGCCCTATCACGATGCGGTGCACCGCTTGCTTCGCGCGAAGCTCGACGCAGGCGCGGTGCCGGTGCTGCTCGCTATGCATTCGTTCACGCCGGTCTATCTCGGGGAACGGCGTCCCTGGCATGTCGGCGTGCTTGCGCGCGCGGATACTCGCCTCGCCGACCTGGTCCACGACGAGCTGAGCCGGGACGAGGCCTTGCAAGTCGGTATCAATCAGCCTTACTTCCTGGAGCTCGACAAGGACTACACCATACCGGTGCATGCCGAGCGGCGGGGGCTGCCAAACCTGGAGCTCGAGATCCGCCACGACCTGATCGATACCGAGCGCGGCGCATTGCAGTGGGGCGAGCGCCTGTCGCGCGTGTTGCAGGCGCTTGTGGACCATCCCGCCGTTCAGCATCCAGTTGCGCCAGCAACGGATGTGCGGGCGCCGCGCTACGATGATTGACCACCGCACATCGTCAACAGTTGAAAACGCGCACCGTCGGCAATAGGAGCGTGAGCAAGGAGAATCGACATGCCCACCGGTAGTAAACGGACATCGAAGCAGGCTCTGAGCCGTGAGGTTCCCATCGACGCGGCACAGGCCGCGCTGCTTTTCGTGGACGTACAGAACTACAGTGCCCGCGCCGACGGGGGCGAATACTCGCAGGCCGGCCTGACGCCGGCGCGGGCGCGCGAGAAGCACGGTTACTATTTTGATCGTTTGGCAACGTTGGCAATTCCCAACATGCAGAAACTACAAAAGGCGTGCCGTGACGCCGGCGTGGAGGTGATGTACACCGTTATCGAGAGCCTTACCCAGGATGGGCGGGATCGCAGCCTCGACTACAAGATCACCGGCTTTCACGTGCCCCGCGGATCGTGGGATGCGCAGGTGCTGGCCGAGGTCGCTCCCGCTCAGGACGAGATCGTGGTGCCCAAGACGAGCTCTAACGTGTTCATCTCCACCAACATTCATTACATCCTGGGCAATCTCGGCGTAAAGCAGCTCATCGTCGCCGGCCTGGTGACCGATCAGTGCGTGAACTCAGCCGTTCGAGACGGCTGCGATCTGGGCTACCTGATCACGCTCGTGCCCGATGCGTGCGCGACGTACACCGAGGAGCGTCACGAAAAATCGATTGAGCACATTAAAGGCTACTGCCGGCGCCGTAACACCGACGAGCTCATCGCCGAGCTGGGTGGTGCAGCAACCGCAAGCTGAATCATACTAATATTGGAAAAATAGGATCATTAAGTTAGTCTATTCACCCGGTCCGAGCCGCACCGGTGATGGCCTCGGGAGCCTGTAGTCTTTATTATGGATCCATTCGAACTGCCAGACGAAATACTGGACCGCGGGGTCTACGATCGTGCCGTAGCCCATATGCGCCGAGCCGGTGTCCGTCTGCCCTCATTTTCCCAGCTCGCTGACGCGCCCCGGGCGCTGGCCGAGCTGGAACCTGCTCTCTCTGGCGTCGATCCCGATGCGCCGGACCCGCGCAATCTCTTCCGCGTCCATTGGCACAACAATGAAAACCGCATCGGGTTCACACAGACCCCGGACCATGTGCTGTTACCTCGTGAGCTGACAGGTGTCGAAGCGCAAATCGCGATCGCCTTCGGCGACCGGTTCCCGCTGATCGGCGCCCACAAGGTGCTGCCGGCTTATGGTTGCCTTGTTCCCCGGCTCGTCACGGGCACTTTCGATCCGCAGACCCACCGCGCCGTGTGGCCTTCCACCGGCAACTATTGCCGCGGCGGGATTGCCATCTCACGCATCCTGGGATGCCATGGCGTCGCCGTGCTGCCAGCGGGGATGAGCGCCGAGCGCTTCCAATGGCTCGAACAATGGGCGAGCGACCCGGCGGACATCGTTCGCACGCCCGGAACAGAAAGTAATGTCAGAGAGATCTACGACGAATGCGCCCGGTTGGCTGAAGTGCCGGGGAACACGATCATCAATCAGTTCTCGGAGTTCGCAAATTATCTCGTGCACCGCTTCGTTACGGCGCAGGCAATGCAACGCATTTTTGAATCGGTAAGCAAGGCGCGGCCGCAATCGCAGTTAGCCGGTTTCGTGGCGGCTACCGGCTCTGCCGGCACCCTGGGCGCTGGCGATTTGCTCAAGGAGCGCTGCGGCGCGCGCATCGTTGCGGTTGAGCCGGTCGAATGCCCTACCCTGCTCTACAACGGCTTTGGCGAGCACAACATACAGGGTGTGGGCGACAAACATGTGCCGCTGATCCATAACGTCATGAACACCGACCTGGTAGTCGGTGTGTCCGATTCTGATAGTGACGGCCTGTACAGCCTCTTCAACATGGGGGCGGGACGACGCTATCTTTCCGAACGCAAAGGAATCGAGGCGCCGGTGCTGGATAAACTGGCCGGTCTGGGCTTGTCCGGAGTTGCCAACATGCTGGCAGCGATCAAGGCTGCGAAGCATCTGCAACTGAGCAGCGACCACGTCTTGATCACAGTCGCGACGGACGGCTCGAGTCTCTATCGCAGTGAGCTGGACAAATGGCTGGCGACGCACGCACCGGACGGCTTCGACGAGGTCAACGCGGCCGAGCTGTACGGCGCACATTTAAAGAACGTGCGTGTCGATCACGTACTCGACCTGACCGAAACGGACCGCCGGCGCATTTTCAATCTGGGCTATTACACCTGGGTCGAACAGCAGGGCATCAGCATTGCCGACTTCGAGCGGCGGCGCCACCAGGCCTTCTGGCGCGGGCTCGCCGACCTGATTCCCATCTGGGACGACCTGATCGAACGGTTCAATCGGGAGACGGGCCGCGGTGTAGCTGCATAGGTAGCCGAGCAGAGCGTGCCGCGGCGGCTATACCGCAGCACCTCCAGCGGAGAAAACGAACACATGGTCAAACCCTACCTACAACGACGCGAAGAGACGAAGTCGCGTGATCGTAGCCTGCGCGAAAAAGTTGTCGGACTTGAACAGGCCGCCTCTTTCGTACAAAACGGCGATCATGTGGCCGTCGGCGGATGCACCATGTCGCGCACGCCGATGGCGCTGATATGGTCCCTGATCAGGGCCGAGCGCAAAGACCTCACGGTCTCGCGCAGCATCGTGTCCACAGAAGGCGATCTGTTCTACGGCTCCGGCGCCAGCTCACACATTATTACCAGTTGGTTCAGCCAGGGTATCGTCTGGGGCATATCGAAGGTCATGCGTCATTACACGGAATCCGGCCGCGCGCGCTTCGAGGAGTGGAGCCATATGTCGATGGGCTTGCGGTACCGCGCAGGGGCCATGGGTCTGCCTTTCATGCCCACGCGGTCCATGATGGGTTCGGGCGTCCGCGAGGTGCTCGGCGAGGCACTCAAAGAAATGGACTGCCCGTTCACTGGCGAGCGCGTGCTGCTCCTGCCGGCACTCGAACCCGATGTCGCGCTGATTCATGTGCAACGCGCCGACGCCTACGGCAACGCCCAGTTCGATGGGCTGCAATTCATGGACCTCGACATCGCCATGGCTGCGCGCAGCGTCATTCTTTCCACCGAACGGCTCGTCTCCAACGATCAGATCAGGCGCGAACCGGATCAGACAAAGATCCCGTTCTTTGCGGTTGACGCGGTGGTCGAGGCGCCTTTCGGCGCCGCGCCGCATGAGTGCTATGGCGCTTACGAACCGTTCTTCAGGCATATGGACGATTACGCCGCGGCGACGAAGGACGACCCAGAGGCCGGCGTAAAAGAATATCTCAAACGCTACTACCACGAGCCGGACGACTGGAACGATTATCTCGTGCTGCTGGGCATGGCTGAGGTGCTGGACGCCGCGCGGCGGGGAAGGAGCATCTACAATGACTGAGCCGGGCAACTACACCGCCTCGGAATTACTCGCGGTCATGAGCGCACGCATCCTCGATGATGGAAACGTGGTGTTCGCGGGTGTCGGCATCCCTTTGCTTGCCGCCACGCTTGCACAGCGCCTGCACGCGCCCGGGCTCACGATCCTGTTCGAGGGCGGCGTGATCGGCCCTTTCGTGGTGCCGGGTGAGTTGCCGCCGTCGACGAACGAGCAGCGCTGCACACGCCGCGCAAATATGGTGTTACCGATTACCGATGTGCTGCTGCTTCTGCAACGCGGTTACGTCGATGTCGGCTTCATGGGCGGCGCGCAGATCGACAAATTCGGCAATCTCAACAGCTCCTATATCGGTGACCCGGACAATCCCACAACCCGGCTGCCCGGCACCGGCGGCGGCAACGACATTTCCAGCCTGGCGCAAATGATCGTTACCATGAAACACGAGAAACGGCGCTTCGTTGACAAAGTCGACTTCGTCACCAGCCCCGGCTTCATCGCCGGCGGCGACAGCCGGCGCGAGTCCGGGCTGCCGGCGGGCGGCATGTTCAAGGTTGTCACCGATCTGGCCATGCTCGGCTTCGATGCGCGTACGCGCGAGATGAAGGTGGAAGCACTGCATCCGGGAGTCAGTATCGATCAGGTTCGTGACAACACAGGCTTCGACATCAAGGCCGACGGGGTCGGCGCGACCGAGCCACCAACAAACAGCGAGCTCAACGGGCTGCGCGAGCTCGATCCTGAGCGACTTTACACCGCATAGGAGTCAGGCATGTCGAACAAAGAAGTCGCCTTCGGTATTGCGATGCGGAATTTTCAGGCGTTTCCGGACATCCCGGACACGCAGCAACTCATAGACTTCGCCGTCAGGGCCGAAGAGCTCGGCTACGAGTCGCTCTGGGTCTGGGACCACATTTTGCTGGGTGTCGACCCCTGTTTTCCGATCATCGATTCCCTGTCGTTGCTGGCCGCTGTAGCCAGCCGCACGCAAACCATCAAGCTCGGAACAGGCATCCTCGTGCTGCCGATGCGCAACCCTGTCGTGCTCGCCAAGCAGCTCACAAGTATCGACCACATTTCAAATGGCCGGCTCACGCTTGGCATGGCGTCGGGCTGGTACAAACGCGAGTTCCAGGCGATCGGCGTCGACTTTCATCAGCGTGGCAAGATCATGGATCTCAGTCTGGATATCCTGAACGCCCTGATGACGCAGGACACAGTGACCGGTGTGTTCGGGCCGTACAATCTGCGCAGCGCGCGCATGTATCCGAAGCCGGTTCAACAGCCGCGACCACCGTTGTTGATCGGCGGATATGTCGACAAGGTGCTGAAACGCGCTGGTGTCAAGGGCGACGGCTGGCTCACCTACTTCTACACGCCGCCCGATTTCGTGGCCGACTGGACCAAGGTTCGTAACTTTGCCGAAGAAGCAGGCAAGGATCCGGCCACGCTCATCAGCTGCAATCAGCTCCCGATCATGGTGGGCCCGCGCAGCGAAGTCGATGCGCCCATGAACGAATGGCTGCACACGGAATGGGACTTCGCGTCGTGGAGTAAGTCGACACCGGACAGCGCGATCATGGGCACGGCCGAGGAGTGCGCCGAACAGCTTCAGGCGCACGTCGATACCGGCATCGACCGTATCATCTTCGTGCCCTATCGCTACGAGATGGAACAGGTCGAGGCGATCGCACGGGACGTCATCCCGAAGCTAAGGGTCAGGTAGTGCCCGCCCCCTTGACGGGGGAAGGATGAAGGGAAAAAACGAAATGAGTTCAAACGCCCACCAGCTCATGTGGTTGAGCCCGTTGGTGGGGTTCGCTGTGTTTACCGCCACCCTACGGGTGCTGTGGTCGACTCTTTGCGACACGCCCGGAGGGGAGGCGGAACTACGTTATGGACTGCACTAGCCAAATGCAGGGTTGATTATGGGTTTCGAATCGCAGAGCCTGCGCGGATTTCTGGATATGGTCGAAGAGAAATATCCGGAGGAACTGTTGCGCGTGCGCGAACCCGTGAGCACCCATCTCGACATTACGTCCGCGGTATTCGAACTCGAGCAGGCGGGCAAAAACCCGGTCGTGATCTACGAGAACGTCGAGGGACACGACATGACTGTGGTCACGAACGTCGCCGGCAACCGCAAGCTGCTCGCCGCCTGTCTGGGGGCAAATTCCGCGGACCTGCCGGAGACTTTCCGCGAACGCTGCCAACGCTATATACCGTGCGAGGTCGTGGATGAGGCGCCATGGCGCGAAGTAGTGATCGAAGGCGATGACGTCGACCTTGGCGCGCTGCCCATCCCCTTTCACTTCGCGGTCGACGCCGCACCGTACATTACGGCGGGACAGATCGCCGCGCGCGACCCGGTCTCCGGCGTGGACACCACCGGCTTTCACCGACTGATGCTGAACGGGCGCAACCGACTCGGCGTTTCGCTGCATTCCCGGCGGCGCATGCACGAGTTCCACCGCCGCGCCGAGGAGCGTGGGGAGGCGTTACCAGCGGCCGTCACGCTCGGCATTCATCCACTGCACTACATGGGATCCATGGTCTATGCCTATCCCCCGAACGTCAGGAAGTTCGAGATCATTGGCGGTCTGTTCGGCGAACCTTACTGCCTGGCGAAATGCGGCATCGCCGATCTCGAAGTGCCGGCCGGCGCCGAGATCATCATAGAAGGCGAGATTCTGCCGAATGTGAATGAGCCCGAGGGGCCGTTCAGCGAGTTCACGGGCTATGCGTCTTATCGGTCCACGCAAAACGTCTTCGTTGCCCATCGCATCCGTATGCGCGGCGACGCCATGTACCACTCGATCGTCTCGGGCATGTCGCAGGACCACATTCTCATCTCGTGCATTACGCGCGAGGGCGAGATACTGAATACGCTGCGACGCAATCTGCCTAACGTGCTGGCCGTGCATGTCCCGCATCGCACCTGCGGCGCCTTCATGGCCTTCATCAAGATGCGCAAAACCTCGGAGGGCGAACCGCAGCAGGCAATCATGGCCGCATTCGGTGCCGAGTTCTACACCAAGCACGTGATTGTCGTGGACGAGGACGTGGACATCTTCGACATGAATGACGTAATGTGGGCTGTCGCCACGCGGGTTCGCCCCACCGAGGACATCACTTTTATCCCCGGCTGCAAGGCAGCGATCCTCGACCCCACGTCCGACCCCGAAACGTTCACGGTGACCAAAATGGGCATCGACGCAACCCGGCCCCTGGGCAGGGATTTTGCGCAGCGTTTGACGATCTCGAACGAGCAGCGCGAACGAATCAGAACCATCTTGCAGGCGGCGGGGGTGACGCTCTGACACGCCCCACGCGAAGCCGGACAGCCGCCGCTGCGGTCCCGCGCTTCCGGCAACTCAAGAACATTCAGCGGCGGCGACACTTGAGGAGATGACGATGAATAAACTCAGATTGGTGGCACTCGTGATTGCAGGCCTCGCCTGCAATCTTCCGGCTACCGCCCAGGAGGCAGCAAAGCTTCGTCTTGCGACGGTCGGGGTCGGATCAGCCTGGTACAACTACGGCGCCGGCATCGCCGACATGGTGAAGCCAAACCTGCCGGCCGGTTCCACCATCGATGTGCTGCCGATCGCGGGTGGTGTTGGCAACGTCAAGCTCATCCAGGGCGGTGAGGCGGAACTCGGCATCAGCTTTCCCATGTCATCTGCCGAAGGCTGCGGCGGCTATGGCGCATTCGACGCCAAGCAAGACAAGGTGCGCGCGCTGATCGGCGGGCTCGACACCTACTATTTCGGAACCTTGGTCACCGAAAAGTCCGGCGCGACGTCCTGGGATGACATCGTCGACGCCAAGAACGGCTTCCGGCTGCTCACAACCAAGGTCGGTGGCACCGGCGAGACGGGCGTGCGGCAAGTGCTCACGCTACT
>JBPCXK010000828.1:0-3710 GCA_051008635.1 Gammaproteobacteria bacterium | reverse complement strand
CCGTCGCCGCGCGCCACAAAAAACAGCGCCTTGCTTTGTGCCGGGTGCAGCACCGCGTGCAACGCCTCACCGCTTGGCATCGCAATCGGCGTGGGCGTCAGTCCTGCATGGACGTAGGTGTTGTAGGGCGTGTCCGTTGTAAGGTCGCTTCTGCGGATGTTGCCGTCGTAATCGGCGCCCATGCCGTAGATCACCGTAGGATCGGTCTGCAGCTTCATGCCTTTTTTCAAACGCGAGATGAACACGGCGGCGATGAGCGGCCGCTCCTCGGCAACACCTGTTTCGCGCTCCACGATCGACGCCAGTATCAACGCCTCGTACGGGGTTTCGATCGGCAGGCCTTCTTCGCGGCCTTCCCACTCGGCGGCCAGGCGCTTGCGCATGGTCTCGTGGCTGCGTTTCAGAAACTCCAGGTCCGTAGTGCCGCGCGGAAAGTTGTACGTGTCGGGGTAGAACCAGCCTTCCGGATGCACGCCCTCCTGACCCAGCGCCGCCATGACCTGTGCGGGGTCGGCGCCGCCGAGCGTTTGTTCGAGCGTCGAGTGCTCGGCGACTTCGGCCAGCACCTCTTCGAAGGTCCAGCCCTCGACGAGCGTGATCGCGTACTGAACGGTCTTCCCGCTGGTGAAGACATCCAACAACGCCGCGGGCGTCAGGTCACCGTCCAGCGCGTACTCGCCAGCCTTGATCTTGTTCGCCCTGCCCTCCCAACGCGCGACCGTTACCCAATACCACGGCCGCGTTAGCAACCCCTCGGCCTGCAGGTCCGCAGCCACGCTTTTGAGCGTTGCGCCCGGCTTGACCTCGTATACAAACCCTGGCGCGGGACGAATGAGTTCCTGCTCGTAGTAACGGCTGGCGTCAAACGCTACCGCGCCCGCCGCGAACACGCCGATCAGGATCAAAACGATGAGCCCGCCGGCCAGCTTGGCTATCGCGGTCAACAGTCAGGAAAGTTCCGGTTACACCGTCCGTATTGGCGTGATGTGGCTATACTTTGCTGAAGATCAGTGTGCTGTTTTTGCCGCCAAACCCGAACGAATTTGACATCGACACATTGACCGCCATCTCGCGCGCAGTGTTGGGCACGTAGTCAAGATCGCACTCGGGGTCGGGCGTGTCATAGTTGATGGTCGGCGGCACGACCTGATCGCGCAGTGCGAGCACGCAGAACACCGCTTCGACGCCCCCGGCTGCACCCAGCAGGTGGCCGATCATGGACTTTGTCGAACTTACGGCAACTTTATAGGCATGGCCGCCGAACGCGAGCTTGAGCGCATCGGTCTCCGCCTTGTCGCCAAACGGGGTCGACGTGCCGTGCGCATTGACGTAGTCGACGTCCTCGGCGTTGAGACCGGCATCATTCAGAGCATTTTGCATGCTACGTGCCGCCCCTTCGCCACCCGGCGCAGGCGCGGTCATATGATAAGCGTCGGAACTCATGCCGTAACCCGTAAGCTCGCAGTAGATGTTGGCCCCGCGCGCCCGGGCATGCTCGTACTCCTCGAGCATTAGCACGCCGGCGCCATCACCGAGCACGAATCCGTCGCGGTCTTTGTCCCACGGCCTGCTCGCGGTCTCGGGATTGTCGTTGTGGCTGGCCGACAGCGCCTTGGCCGAGGCGAATCCGCCTATGCCGAGCGGACAGGTCGCCATTTCTGCGCCGCCCGCAAGCATGACGTCAGCATCACCGTACTGAATGATGCGCGCCGCGTCGCCAATGTTGTGCGAGCCGGTAGCACATGCGGATACGATGGAAATATTCGGCCCCTTGGTGCCGTACATAATCGACAGATTGCCGGGTACCATATCGATGATGCAGCTCGGCACGAAAAACGGCGATATGCGTCGCGGACCGCCCTTCATGAAGGCTTCGTAGTTTTTCTCGATGCCCGGCAGCCCGCCAATGCCGGACCCGATCGCCACGCCGATGCGCTCCGCGTTCTTTTCGTTGATCTCCAGACCCGAATCGTTGATGGCGTCCACAGCAGCGGCGATGCCGTAGTGGATAAAGGTATCCATCTTTTTTTGTTCTTTGCGCGGAATGTAGTCGTCGACGTTGAAGTCGCGCACCGCGCCCGAAATCCGCACCGAGAACTCACTGGCGTCGAATGCTTCGATCTGACCGATTCCGCTGTGCCCCGCCAGAATGTTTTCCCAGGCCGTCCCCAACTTGGAACCGACAGGACTGAGGATTCCGAGGCCGGTAACTACTACGCGCCTTGTGGACAAAATACTGACCTTGACTTAAGAAAGTTTGGTTTCGTGTCCAAACACCGCCTCTTCGGCAATATTCAGTTCACTGTGTAAACGCGAAAAACCGCAACCGTGCCCCTCGGCGGTTGCGGCTCGCGGCGCTCATGCAAACGCTAGCTTACGTGCTCGCTGACGTAGTCGACCGCTTGCTGAACGGTGGTAATCTTTTCCGCCTCCTCATCTGGAATTTCGCATTCGAATTCTTCCTCCAGCGCCATTACAAGCTCGACGGTGTCGAGCGAATCTGCGCCAAGGTCATCGACGAAAGACGCATTGTCAGTGACGTCGTCTTCGCTGACCCCTAGTTGTTCTACTATTATTTTTTTGACGCGTTCTTGGATGTTGCTCATGTTTGAATATACCTCTCGCAAGTGGCTTAGCCAGCAGAAACCCCCGAGCCACACCGGGTGACGGTCGTCATAACGGTCGAGAATATTGGTGAAACACGCAGGTTAAGCTGGGCGTATTGTAGAGAAAAGAAGGTTGCCAATCCACTGTTAGCCGATCTTTTTTAGTCCGACCGAAGTTAAGTTTATTGTTCTCAAAAACAACCGCTTAAGCCAACTAACTCAGCGCGGTTCTAACAAGACACGACGACCGGTAAATCCTTGGCGCTCGAATCACGGCATGAACATGCCGCCATTGACGTGCAGGGTCTCACCGGTGATGTAGCTGCCTGCCGGAGAAGCCAGAAATACCACCGCCTGTGCGATGTCTTCAGGCGACCCCAAACGGCCCAGCGGTATCTGTTGCATGAGAGACAGGTGCTGATCTTCTGTCAGCGCCCGTGTCATGTCCGTGTCGATGAACCCCGGTGCGATTGTGTTTGCGGTGATGCCGCGCGAGCCGACTTCACGCGCAAGCGACTTGGTAAAACCGATCATGCCCGCCTTGGCCGCGGCATAGTTACTCTGTCCCGCGTTGCCGGTAAGGCCAACTACCGAGGCGATGTTGATGATGCGGCCCGAGCGCGATTTCATCATGCCGCGTAAACAGGCCTTGCTGAGCTTGTAGACGGAGGTCAAGTTCGTATCCAGAATGGCTTGCCAGTCCTCGTCTTTCATGCGCATCAGCAAGTTATCACGCGTGATGCCGGCACTGTTGACGAGTATGGAAATCGGGCCGAAGTCCTCGCCGATTTGCCTTACCAGCTCCTCGCAGGCCTGCGGCGCCGTGACGTTCAATGGCATGCCCAGGCCACCGGCTTCACGCAAAAACTGTGTGATGCGGTCGGCGCCTTGCGTTGTTGTCGCCGTGCCTATGACCGTTGCGCCTTGCGCCGCGAGCGCCCTGGCAATGGCCTTGCCAATGCCGCGGCTGACGCCGGTAACGAGTGCGATTTGGTCCGTGAGGAGTGTCATGTTGCGTCCTGGCCTGCGAGTTTGAGGGCCTTGTCGAGACTCTCGGGATCCTGCACACAGATTCCCTGCACCGATTTGTCGATGCGTTTGTTG
>JBPCXK010000827.1:0-4896 GCA_051008635.1 Gammaproteobacteria bacterium | reverse complement strand
GGAGTGGGCGAATCAGCCTGCCGGCGCTGCTGGAAACGGCCGAGCACACGACTGTTTACGCACCGGCGCCCGGGCGCATCGCCACGGTCGAGGTCAGGCCCGGTCAGCAGGTCGAAGCGGGCGACGTACTGATCGTGCTCGAGTCGCCGGAGATCGACAACCAGCTCGAACAGACGCGCCGGCGCCTTCAGGTATTGGAACTACGCGCCAGCCGTCATGCGGCCGATCTGGTCGAGCGCGCCAACATGCACGTCGTGCTCGAAAGCTGGAAGACGGAGGCTGCCAAGATTGCCGGGCTTGAAGCGCTCGAGCAGCGCATGGTGATTCGAGCGCCGGTATCGGGCCGTATCAGCAGTACCGACGACGAGCTGCATCGGGGACGCTGGATCAATCAACAACTCGCGATAGCGCGTATCGTTCAGCCGCAAGCCATACAGATCACCGCTTTGTCGCCCGAGACTCGGGTCAAGTGGATCGAGCCCGGCCTGGAGGCACGCTTCTACCCGGATGATGCCCTCAGACCGAGCATCGGGGCGTCGGTCGCCGAAGTGAGCGCCGCGGACGTCGATACCTTCGATCTGCCTTATCTGGCCTCTACCTATGGCGGAGAGATTGCAGTGCGCCGCGACACCGAGGGTAAGCTCGTAGCCGAAAAATCGGTCTATCGCATTCGGCTCATACCGCTCGACATGAACAGAACCGCTCCAGGGCAGGCCGTACGCGGCGTCGTCCACGTATCTGGCCGTGCGCGCAGCTTTGCCGAGCGCGTAGGGGAATCGGTTGCGGCCGTGCTCATACGAGAAAGCGGGTTCTGACACTAGCTCAGAGATTCTTCAGCCAGCGCGCGATGAGCCAGGCTCTGTGGACGGCCAGTCTGTCAACCACAAACTCAGGATAACGACAGGCTTAACCTGGTTCTACGTCAGGCGACAATGGCGGTAGCAAGCAGCCATAGTGACATATAACCCACTGCGCAGCCGGCGCAATGTTAGCTGTCCCGGGCGCCGGGCAAACCGGCAGCAGGTAGCACCTTCGTAGATTGCGCGTCGGCGCTGTCGAGGAAATCGACGACCTGGCGGATTGGAACGGCAACCGAACGCCCGGTGTTGACTAATCCGGAAGCACCATATTTGGCCACGAAACCATGCACCACGCCAGCCAGTTCATGTCGTCCTTCGTGGCAACGCAGCAGACCGCCTCCCGAGTTGCCACTTTTGATCGTGGCTGTAGTGTGAAGCTTGTCTTCTCTTCCTCTTTGAAAGCGCCCACGTGTTGAGCGTTGCCCCATTTGCGCGGGAAAGCCCACCGCCCAAACACTCTCGCGACGCTTCAGCTCGTGCTTACTGATGCGCACGGGCAACAGTCCGGATGTATCGGTGGACAGAAGCGCCAGATCATTGCGAACATCCACCGCAATCACAATGGCGAGGCGCACATCACCATCCGCTGTGCGCACCAACATGGCCTGCTCGTCGCCAACCGCATGCGCTGCAGTGAGTACTTTGCCCTGGTCAACGACCACACCGCTCGCCGTGACGCCGCTGGCCGTGCTGACATGTACAATGGAATTCAGCGTTTCCTGCGCCGGAACACCGCATGAAACGGCGAAGGCTGTCCTACCGGTCAGAAGAAAAAGGGTGACGATGAGTGCGATGCGATTCATGAACCATTAGTTCCTGCGATATTGATTGCAGGGACTAATGGCAAGCGCTATGCCAAATCAGGATCGTTTGGATCTTTAGCTGGCGTAATGTGAACCGTGCATCATCACCGGCCCCGAATTGTGCGCGCCATCACAGATGCGATGTCTCCTCATGACGCACGCAGAGCGGGCACAAGGGCGCTCCATGCATGGTCACCATGCAATTGATGGGCTGGCACGATGCGTCGTGACGCCGAACTGTCAATCGGTTGCCGGGCGTGTCGGTAGATCGGCATCGCCCGATCCGCTCAGCACACCATGATCAGCTCCGCTTATCGGACTGATCGGGAACCCCGCGGGCAGCACGCGGGATTCAAAGCGCGATGGTCACAAGATCATGTTCGCCGACGGAAACGGCAATCTTGGGCTGATCGTGTGTGTCCCTGGATGCTCGTGTATCCAGGGACCCGGTGTCACTCGACAGTTGGTCTCGATGTTTGACCTTCCGACAGGCGGCGCCAGCGACGGTTTTGACTGACGGGCAGTCCGTGATATCGCGAGCGTCCTAGTGGCCTTCCAAGGCTTCACCGGGCGATCAGTGTTCGAGAAAAAAGTGTGAACGAGGGGAATTTTGGTACTATAGTATCGTTTACGAATGCGAGTTTTCGACATCGGCATTGCAAGGAGGGGAGAGCCTGTGCGGCGTACGCACACCCCGTTCATTCCAGGCCTTGACTGCCAGTAAATCCGAACGGCCGAAGAGGGCGAGACAGTGACCAAGCAAGTTCTGTTGTACGAGAAGGCGGTTCCAGTATCCAGCGAGCGACATCGCAACTGGTCGATCAGGATGAGCGACGATTACTCGTTCGCACGCAATGTAGGCTGGGTGCCACTGGTGGTTGGCGAGTTCGCTGCCGCGGCGCACGAGTACCCCATCGTCTTTGCCAAGTCCGGCGACAGCGTGACACCGGTCGCTGTACTCGGACTGGCAGGCGATCAGAATCTGTACCTCGATAGTGAAAACAAATGGCAGGCCCGGTATGTTCCGGCCTTCGTGCGGCGATATCCGTTCATATTTTCCACGTCTCAGGACGGCAACACGCTGGCCCTGTGCATAGACGAGGAGTTCGTCGGCTGCAACCAGGACGGTCGCGGCGAGCGCCTGTTTGATAGCGATGGCGCGCAAACCCAGTACTGCAAGAACGTGACGAAGTTCCTTGCGGGCTATCAGTCGGAATTTGTCCGCACGCAAGCGTTCGGGCGCAAACTCGTCGAGCTCGATCTTCTAGAACAGCAGACGGCTCGATTTCAGGCGAACGCTGGAGCGCCGCAAAGCTTGACCGGTTTCATGGGCATAAGTCATGAGCGGCTGAAGAATTTGCCGGGCGACACCCTGTCTGAGCTCGCCGTCAGCGGCGAAATGGACTACGCCTGGTGCCACCTGTTTTCGATGGCAAGTTTGCGATCGCTGGCCGAGCGCACATCGAGCGCCGATATATCCACATCGCCAGAAGGTGTAGCCGCGAGCGAGTCGACCGGAATTGACGAAATCACCAGCGGCGCTCAGTCGAACGAAATCGATTCATCTCTCAGCCCCGCGACGATCAACTAAAGCAGCGCGAACTGCCAGGACCGTCTAAATCAGATCGATTGCCTCTACCCCCCCACTCTGACCCACAATGTAGACGGGGATCGCGACGAAGTCGCGACGCCGGCCGTGTCCCCGGTCCGGAGTACGCCGGGGTCGTTTCGTGATGCGCTTCGGGCGTCTCTTCGTGGCGACGGCCTCGTCAATGGCGACGTCTGAAAGGCGCCAATGCCGGTTCCCAGCGGTCGTCTATCCCGCTCGGCATTGACGTGAGGTGACGGTTAGTCCTCGCCGCGGGATTTACCATGAATGCAGCCTGTTGCCGGAGGCCGCGAAACGGTGAACGGGGTGATTTCCGCTCACGGTGCTGGAACCGGCTAGCTCTGTCATTCTAGCCACCGATTTGAAAAGACTCACGGCCGATGGACGAAGAAATGTCTTTGAAGAATTAAGATTAAATAGTGAGCATAACATATGGTTTTATTTGGTTTTTCGTAATTTCATCTAATTTACTTTAAGTACGACGCATGGCAGTCTCATCGCGGGACTGGTCAATCTGCTTTACAGATGTCGCGGCCTACATATCTGGGCCTGGATTGGCGTGTGGGCGTGTTAAGGAAAACACCCCGATGTGACCGGTCCCGTCATCCGCCGTCTGCCACTCGCGGAGTTTTCTGCTGTTTTCGTGCGACTCGAGGGCACTGTCCGGTCGAGTGTCAATTCCAATCTGCCCGTATCGCGGACATCACCGAGCGTCTCCCGTGACCCGCATCGCTACCACGCGGCCCCTTGGCTTGGAGATCGACGACTACGGCGCAAGGCCAAGGATTCAGCGTCCGCGCAAAGCATCAACGAGGTGATCGCAAACCATGACGACACAGGTCCAGTTTTACGAGTTGGTGACGCCCATATCGGTCGAGCGGCACGGTGAGTGGAGTGTCGAAACGGGCATTGACTACAGCTTTGCGGCCCAGGCCAATTCCGTTCCAGTTCTGGCGGTGGAGTTCGCGCACGCTGCTGGCGAGTACCCAATCGTGTTCGCGGGGGAGGGCGACACGATCTTGCCTCTAGCAGTGCTCGGTCTTGTGGACAAGCAGAACCTCTACGTGGGTGAGGAGGGCACCTGGAAGGGCAACTACGTGCCGGCCTTCGTGCGCCGCTATCCGTTTGTCTTTTCGACCGCCGACGACGGCGAGACTTTCACGCTGTGCATCGACGAGCGCTACACCGGATTCAACCGCGAAGGCCGCGGCAGGCGCTTGTTCGACGTCGACGGGAAGGGCACGGACTACCTCGACCGGATCGTGAACTTCTTGAAGGAATACCAAGCGCAGTATCAGCGCACGCGCGCCTACTGCCAGAAACTCAGCGAGCTCGAACTGCTGGAGCCAATGCAAGCCCAAATGACGGTACGCTCGGGTCAGCGACTGTCCATGACGGGATTCATGGCCGTCAACCGCGAAAAGCTGAAGGGCATCGAAGCGCAGATGCTGGCCGAGCTCGCGCACACCAACGAGCTCGAGCTGACCTACCTTCACCTCAATTCGCTCAATCGCTTCACTAACATGGCCAGGCGCACGGAAGGCGTGCAGATTGCACCATCGGCACTCGAGGTCGTGGCCGACGGCGCTCCGGTCGCGGAGGCGGACAGCTGAAGGGGTAGACG
>JBPCXK010000826.1:0-9644 GCA_051008635.1 Gammaproteobacteria bacterium | reverse complement strand
CGGCCTGGTGAGAAATGCGGGCTAGGATTCCTGTGAGTGTTGTACTGCCTTTTACGGACTGGCGTCAATGGGGCGATGATCGTATGCCCGGATACGGTGACGACCGTGGATCGCCGCCGATTACAGGCGAAAGTCTTTACCCAGATACACTTCGCGTACGCGCTCGTCCTGCAGGACGTGTTCAGGAGTGCCTTCCGACATGAGCTTGCCATCTGTAAGTATATACGCCCTGCCGCAGATGCCCAGTGTTTCCCTCACATTATGATCGGTAATAAGCACACCAATTCCACGATCACGCAAATGCGCGACAATGCGCTGGATCTCCAGCACGGAAATCGGATCGACGCCGGCGAAGGGCTCGTCGAGGAGTATGAAGTCGGGCTCCATCGCCAGCGCGCGTGCAATCTCCACGCGCCGCCTCTCGCCGCCGGACAGGCTGATGCCCTGACTGTCGCGCAGGTGACTGACCTGCAATTCCTCGAGCAGATTCTCGAGCATCTCGGCCCGCTCGGCAGCCCGCAAGGACTTACGGGTCTCTAGCACTGCGAGGACGTTGTCGGCGGTGCTGAGTTTGCGGAACACGGAGGCCTCCTGCGGCAGATAGCCTATGCCGAGCCGCGCGCGGGCGTGCATCGGCAACGACGTGATGTCTTTGTGGTCGAGCAGAATACTACCGCGGTCGCTCGCGACCAGCCCCACTATCATGTAGAAGCAGGTAGTTTTGCCGGCGCCGTTGGGGCCCAGCAGGCCGACTACCTCGCCGCGCTCGACATGCAACGAAACACCGTTTACCACGGCGCGGCCCTTGTATGCTTTTACAAGGTTTTGCGCGCGCAGAACGCTCACCGAGACTTGGGAATGCTGCGCGGTGCGATAGTCATCCGAACGCGATTGCCGCCGCCGGGTTCACCCGCGTTGACAATCTCCGTTTCGGTGTTGTACTGAATACGTTCACTGCTAAAGGAGTTTTCGGCCTGGCGCAGGGTCGCAGCGCCGAGGAGCAGAATTCTGTTTTCGAGGCTGTGATACTCCATACGCCGGGCTTCGGCGTTGAGCTCCCGACCGTCATCGGTGAGCTGTCTGAAAGTCGCGAGCTCACCTTCCGCGATGATCTTGTCAAGCTGATTTTCGACGGCAGAGATGCTCACCTTATCGCCAGTCAGCACCATCGTCCCCTGAGTGATCCTGACGTTGCCCGTGTACGTGCTCGTGCCGTTCTTGTCGTCCAGCGTGGCCGTGTCGGCCTCGATTTCCACCAGCTGATTGATGTCGTCGCTCGCCGCGCGCGCAGTGTGTGGTGCGAGCAACGTCAGAGCAAGTAGCAGGCCAGCCCGCATATTGCGCCAGGCGCTTCGAAGTCCGGTTTTAGCCAAGTGGTTCAGCCGCCTGTGCGAATATTGGCGAGTAACGAGGCTAGCCTGCATTTCTCACCACGGGGCGAGATGATCGCGCAGAGATTTGAATTCACAAGGCATTTTCTGATCGAGCGGAATACGGGCTGTATTTCCGAGTGAAGAAAATTCGTTGTGGATTCAAAGACCAAGCGAGGGCTCGTCGTCGTGGTGAGAAATGCGGGCTAGCGCGGCGCCAGCGCCGGTTCGTAGACGCCATGGGCTTCAGAGAGGATTTCAACCGTTTCCTCACCGAGGTTCGCGCGCATGCCGCGACCCTCGATCTGAAAGTAGTCGCTATGTGCGTGCACCTCCTGATCCGTCGACAGGATTTGCGTATCGGGGTGAACTGTGACATCGCGAGTCACCACCTTCAGCGCCGCTTGCTCGCCGTCGGCGGGGCGTTCCATTGTGACATCGTCCAGAAGCTGTACCTCGTCCTTGCTTCTGAGCACTACAGCGCGCGCGGCGTCGAGCGTGATGGGTCTTTTGTTCGGCCGGAAATACTGCATACGCGGTTCGTCCAGTTCTGCCCGGTCCTGTGCAACGTAATAGCGCATGGACGGCGCGTCGATACGGTATCCGGGTTTACCGCTGGTGTCCATGCTGATGAACTGGACGTTCTCGAGCGTTTGATCGGGCGGTTGCGCCATGTTGCCGGTTTCGATAATGGGCATCATCGCCGGTCGCTTTGTAAACCACCAACCCGCCGCGGCGAGCGCGCACGCTACCAATATCAACAACGACAAACGAACATGAAACCAGCTCACTGTCATGCGTAGCATTTCATCGCCTCGCCGAGCGTGCCTTGCGCGGTCATGATTGCCTCACACACCTCGCGTGCGGCGCCGTTGCCACCGTTGTTCACGGTAACCCAATCGGCCAGTTGTATCACCTGCTTGTGCGCGTCGGCCACTGCGATGGCCACACCGGCGCGGCGCATGGCAGGCAGATCGACCACATCATCACCAACGAATGCGGCCTGTTCCGCTTCGAGCCCAAGCTCGTCCAGCAGCTCATCGAGCGCCCGTGCCTTGTTCTTTCGACCTTGCAGCACGTGTTCAATTCCCAACTCGCTCATACGGTGCGTTACCAGCGCCGACTCGCGGCCCGTGATGACGGCGATTTTGACACCACTCGTTTGCAGCATGACCATGCCGTGGCCGTCTTTGACGTCGAAGGCCTTGAGCTCGTGTCCGTCTGCGGTGAAATAGAGCTTGCCATCGGTCAGCACGCCGTCCACATCGAGGACGAGAAGCCTTATTCTGCCTGCTTTGTCGTCGATATCATTTCCCATGCCGTCGTTTGTTCCCGCGCCCCGGTTTCGCTTGCGCTTTTGGATTATACTCCGGTGCGGACGGGGCGAAACGCCGCATGAATAATCAACAATGCCTGAGGCGCTGCTCGCCTTGACCGGAAAAGACAAGCCGCTGGCGCAGATTCGCGATCTGCGTTTTTCACACGGCAGCAGGGTGATTTTCGATGGTCTCGCGCTCACCATTGCCCACAGCCGGATTACCGGCATCATGGGGCCCAGCGGCACGGGCAAGACCACGCTGCTGAAGCTGATCGGCGGCCAGCTCAGACCGCAACGCGGTGACGTAACCGTCGCTGGCCGGAATGTTCACGCGCTGAGTCGGCGCGAGCTCTACAAGCTACGCAAACGGATGGGGATGCTGTTTCAGCATGGCGCGTTGTTGACCGACATCAGCGTCTTCGACAACGTTGCCTTTCCCCTGCGCGAGCACACCGATCTACCGGAAGCGCTCATTCGCGATCTCGTGCTGATCAAGCTACAGGCCGTGGGCTTGCGTGGCGCGCGCGATCTGATGCCAGCCGAGCTCTCCGGCGGCATGGCGCGGCGTGTGGCGCTGGCGCGCGCCATCGCGCTCGACCCGGACATGGTGATGTACGACGAACCTTTCACCGGTCTCGACCCGATCACCAAAGGCACCATCGTCACGCTTGTGAAGGAGCTTAACGAAACCCTGGGCCTGACCAGCATTCTGGTCTCGCATGATGTTGCGGAGACGATGAGTATTGCAGATTACCTTTATGTGCTCGCCGATGGCCGCGTGGTTGCCGAAGGAACGCCGGCCGAGTTGAAAAGCACGGAATCCGCGTGGGCGCAACAGTTCATTCAGGGCTTGCCGGATGGGCCGGTGCCTTTTCACTATCCGGCCTCGGACTACGCTGAAGACCTGCTCGCGGGCGAGGCCGAATGATCGGCGCGCTGCAGACGCTTGGCCGCTGGGGTCTGGGCGCACTGGAGCGTCTCGGGCGCGGACACCTCTTTTTGATGCGCGTGTTGACGAGCGTGCCCGGCCTCGCGTCGCGGCCGCGGCTTGTGATTCGGGAAACCTACTTTGTGGGCGTGCTGTCGTTGTTGATCATTCTGGTCGCAGGCCTGTTCGTCGGTATGGTGCTGGGTCTGCAAGGCTACGTGACACTGGTGAATTTTGGCGCCGAGGAATCGCTCGGCGTGGCGGTGGCGTTGACTATCGTGCGCGAGCTGGGTCCGGTGGTGACGGCGCTGTTGTTCGCGGGCCGTGCCGGCACGGCGCTGACCGCCGAGATCGGCCTCATGAAGGCGACCGAGCAGTTGTCCGGCATGGAGATGATGGCTGTGGACCCGATGCAGCGCGTCATTGCGCCACGTTTTGTCGCCGGCCTGATCTCGATGCCGCTGCTCGCGGCCATGTTCAGCGCTGTCGGCATCTTCGGCGGTTACTTCGTCGGCGTGGGTTTGCTGGGCGTCGACTCGGGCTCGTTCTGGTCGCAGATGCAGGCTCAGGTCGATCTCTACGAAGACGTTTATAATGGCATGATCAAGGCGGCCGTGTTCGGTTTCGTGGTGTCCTGGATCGCAGTCTTCGAGGGTTACGATGCGGTTCCTACGTCCGAAGGCGTGAGCCGGGCGACGACCCGAACCGTCGTGCACGGTGCGCTCGCGGTGCTGGGGCTGGATTTCATACTGACGGCGCTGATGTTCGGTGACGTGTAGCGTGATGAAGGCGTTCAGCTTGGATTAAGGCGTTTGTTGTTACCATCAGGAGCTCATTCGAGATGACTTGTGCCGAACTCGTAAACGGCCGCGGGGGCAGGCAGTGACCTCCACGCGGTCGATGGAAATACTCGTTGGCGTGTTCGTGGCGCTCGGTTTTGCGGCGTTGTTCGTGTTGGCCATGCGCGTCAGCAACCTCAGCAGCTTTACCGACGATTCCGGTTACAACGTGTACGCTTACTTCGAAAACATCGGCGGGCTCAAGGTGCGCTCGCCGGTTACCGCCTCGGGCGTGAGAGTAGGGCGCGTGTCGGGGATCAACTATGACTTCGATAACCTGCAGGCCAGGGTGACGCTCTCCATCAATCAGGCGTACCGGGAATTCCCGACCGACACCGCGGCGAGCATCTTTACGGCCGGCCTGCTCGGCGAGCAGTACATCGCGCTGGAGCCAGGCGCAGAAGAAGAGTTCCTTGCCGAGGGCGATGAGCTCACCATCACGCAGTCCGCATTGGTGCTCGAACAGATCATCGGCAGAATGCTCGTTAACATGACCTCGCAGTAGCGCTCCGTCCGACTGATATTGATGGGCTCAGCGAGACGACAAGCGTTTAGCCACTCGGCGCGAGTGTGCGACAAGACTGCTCGTTCCAACTCAGTCGAGCGCCTTGCTTCCCAGCAAGCGCTTATCGTCTCGCCCTGCGGGAGCCCCGCAAATGCGCCACTGCCGCGTTGCAGCCCTTGGCAAGGGGTCAGCCATTCCCTGCGGACTGCGCCTTGCATTGACGCATTTGCGGAACTCTGAACCCACCAATATCAGTCGGACGGAGCACTAGCATGCAAAAACTGATTCGTTACATCGCAGTCGTTCTCGTCGTGGGCTTCGCGCCCGCGGCGCTCGCGAACTCCGAGCCCGCGGACCTCGTGCGCTCCACCTCGGATGAGATTCTGAACGTGCTCAAGGAGCAAGCCGCTGCCGGAGAGCGCAATCCGCAGGTTATCAACGACAAGCTCGTGAGCATCCTCGAGCCGGTGGTCGATTTCGATCACTTCGCGAAATCCGTGCTCGGCAAACACTGGCGCAAGGCGAGCGAAGATCAGCGCACGCGCTTTATCGCGGAATTCCGCAGCTTTCTCATCAGGTCTCAGACCAAACCACTGACCGATTTCGCGGATACCGAAGTGAATGTGCTGTCATCGCGCGCCAAGAACGAAAAGAACGTCGCCGTTTACAGCGAAATGGATCAGAACAACGGCAAGCAGCCGGTATCGGTAATCTATTTGTTTCGCAAGAACAAACAGGACGAATGGAAACTCGTGAACCTCGTGATCGAGGGCCTCAACCTGCTCAAGAATTTCCGCACCAGCTTCAGCGACGAGATCAACAAAAAAGGTATCGATGGGCTCATTAAGCATCTCGCCGAATCGAACCTTCGTGCCCTGGGGCAGTGACGGCAAAGCTGACTCGTGCGGCGGCAGGTGAGTACGCGCTGGCCGGGGAGCTCAGTTTCGGCAGCGTTCCTGGCCTGTGGCAACAATCCCGGCAGCAGCTCAGCACCAAAGACGCCGCCTGGCGCATTGACCTCCAGGCTGTCGAGCGCAGCGACAGCGCCGGGTTGGCGCTGCTGCTGGCCTGGGTCCGGGACGCCCGGCGCCATTCCATCGAACTGAGCCTCAGCAATCCGCCGGCGCAGCTGCGAGAGATCGCTGGGGCGAACGGCCTGCAAGGCGTCTTGCTCCCTGAAACGCCCTGACCGCTGTCCGGTGTGACAATCCCATGACAGGGTGCGTTTCACGCACCATGGCCGATGTCGGATCGGGAACTGGTTGTCCCCAGCAATAGCAATAACGACAGAAAGTATGTGATAGATTCCGGTCCATGAAGCAATGGGGATCAGGCGCGAAATACCTGTATGATGTCAGCAAGGGTACGTTGCTGATTGGTATTGGTGGACTACTGACTGGAAAACTATCGGGCTTGTTATTCGTTGTCACGTTCGTAGCCGCAGTAATCACATTCTGGACTGCCAACCAAATCGACCGAAACTTATGAACAGTTTTGAAATCGCGGTATTGTTTCTCAGCGTGGTCTTCATCGGCGTCAGCCTCTGGGTGCTGTGGTACCTGCGCAAACATCCGCTGAAAAAACCCTGAACTCTCCGCGACGCCAACCGGACGCCGATGCTCCACATCGCTGCGAGACGGTGCAGACACGCTTGAGATGGCGCCCATCCTTGGGCCGGCGATCAACACCGAGGTGAACGTGCTGTCATCGCGCGCCAAGAACGAAAAGTAATGTCGCCGTCTACAGCAGCAGTAGGGCGCAATAGCGATAGCGTATTGCGCCGCAATGTAACGTAGAGGCTGTTCGGTGCAATACGCTTCGCTATTGCACCCTACGCGTTGGCTGTTGCTGGCCTGCGTGCGGCAAGCGCGGCGGCATTCCATCGAGCTAAGCCTCGGCAATGCGCCGGCGCAGTTGCGGGAAATCGCCGAGGCGAATGGGCTGCGAGGTCTGCTGCTCGGCGAGGTGTCACGATCGTTGTTGCAGCTCACTACGCGCCAGCCTGGGCACGAAGGTCGGGCCAGAAAATTGCTTCCTGGTGAAACATTTTGTAGTCTTATCGACGATAGTAGCTGCCGGCGGGCAGCGCCCTGGGAAGGATCCCCACTCCGCACAGAAAGGAGGTGCACACGAGGCACTAACGTGTCCTGTCGATTTCCGCGTGTGGCGTCCGCCGCATGTGCCACTAACACATTGACTCGGGAAGGAGCCCATATGGCGAGGGGCGGTAATATTAGCTTAAAGCTCTGCTGTCCGAAATGCGGTAAGGAGTCCATGCATGAGCGCCGGAGGCGAGGCGTACACGGGGTCGTGTGTCCGTGCGGGGAGGCGCATGCTGTGAAAAAATCCAGCCAAAGCAAGACCCATTGGACAATCGTGCAACGCTGATGCAGGCGTAAAACCCCCGCCCCCGCACAGCCGGGGGCGGGGATTCGCCATTTCCTGCTGGCGCGGAAGTTTTGGGCGTGCCATTGAAGTCGCAGAGCGCGCAGGCGCAGGCCACACCGGCCGATCAGGGACTACAGTACGCTTATCGGAAGCGCTGCCCCCGAGTACCCCAATCCCCCCAAATTCTCTATAATCCAGCGCCCTTGCAGCTTGCGCGCCCCCAGCCAGAATAAGCATGGAAAAACTCCTCATCCGCGGCGGCAAGCCGCTGACAGGCAGCGTTCGCATCTCCGGCGCGAAAAACGCGGTATTGCCGATTCTGGCCGCGACACTGCTCGCCGACGGACCGATGACCATCGGCAACATCCCGCATTTGCACGACGTCACCACCACCATGAGCCTGCTCGGGCGCATGGGCGTGTCGCTGACGGTCGATGAGAAGATGAACATCGAGGTGGACACCAGCACCATCGAGGAATTCTTCGCGCCGTACGATCTCGTCAAGACCATGCGGGCCTCGATACTGGTGCTGGGGCCCTTGCTGGCGCGCCACGGCAGGGCCGAAGTCTCGCTGCCCGGTGGTTGCGCGATCGGCTCGCGCCCGGTGAATCTGCATTTGCAGGGGCTCGAGGCCATGGGCGCGCAAATTGACGTCGACGGCGGCTACATTCGCGCCCGCGCCAGCAAGCTCAACGGCGCGCGGCTGGTGATGGACAACGTCACGGTGACAGGCACGGAAAACCTGATGATGGCAGCCACGCTGGCCAGGGGCATGACCGTGATCGAGAACGCGGCCCGCGAGCCAGAGGTCGTCGACCTTGCCCGCTGTCTCAATTCCATGGGCGCCGAAGTGGCCGGCGCGGGCACCGACACAATTACCGTGCACGGCGTAGAGCGCATGCGTGGCTGCCACTACTCGGTGCTGCCGGACCGTATCGAGACCGGCACCTTCCTGATCGCAGGCGCCGTCACGCGTGGCAAAATAGAGCTCAAAAACACAATGCCGAAAGTGCTCGACGCGGTGCTGCAAAAACTCGAGGAAGCAGGCGCCCACATCGACGTCGGTGACGACTGGATCGCGCTGGACATGAACGGCAATCGGCCAAGGGCCGTGTCCTTGCGCACCGCGCCGTATCCCGCTTTTCCGACCGACATGCAGGCGCAGTTCACCACCCTCGACGCCGTCGCCAGGGGCGCGGCCAGCATCACCGAGACGGTCTTCGAGAACCGTTTCATGCACGTACAGGAGATGCGGCGCATGGGCGCCGATATCCGTGTGGAAGGCAACACCGCGATCATCAACGGCGTGGAGAAACTCGACGGCGCGCCGGTGATGGCGACTGATTTGCGCGCCTCGGCGAGCCTGATCCTGGCGGGGCTGGTGGCCGACGGTGAGACCATCGTCGATCGTATTTATCACATCGATCGCGGTTACGAATGTATCGAAGAAAAGCTCGCGCAGCTCGGCGCCAGCATCCGGCGGGTGCCGTCTTGAAGCGATGACAATAACCATCGCGCTGTCGAAGGGGCGTTTGCTGCGCGAGAGCTTGCCCCTCCTGGAAGCTGCGGGCATAGTGCCGGGCGAAGACCCGCAGGATAGCCGCAAGCTGATTCTGCCAACCAACAAGTCCGACGTCACGTTGATTATCGTGCGCGCGGCGGATGTGCCAACATATGTCAGCTACGGAGCTGCCGATATGGGCGTGGTCGGCAAGGACGTGTTGATGGAGTATGACGGCGACGGTTTGTATGAACCGCTGGATCTGCGGATCGCGCGTTGTCGGATGATGGTGGCTGGCCGCAGCAAGCAGAGCGTGAACGGACGCCCGCGCGTTGCGACCAAGTATGTCAACAGCACGCGGCGTTATTACGCCGCGCAGGGGAAGCAGGTCGAGATCATCAAGCTGTACGGCTCCATGGAGCTCGGCCCGCTGGTAGGCCTGGCGGACTACGTCGTCGACCTGGTGGACACGGGCGAGACGCTGCGCGCCAACGGTCTCGAGCCGCTTGAGCACATCGCCGACATCAGCGCGCGTCTGATCGTTAACAAGGCCTCGATGAAGATGAAACATGCCCGCGTCAAGGCCATGATAGAAAAACTCGAAGGAGCAGTTTCGTGAACAATCAAACCAACGCCACTGCCAACGGCAGCGAGGTCTACCAGACCGACGATCTGCGCATCACGCGGATTCGCGAGGTCAGCACGTCCGGCGAGCTGCTCGCCGAGCTTCCCGCCACGCCTGCGGTCACGCGCACCGTCGCGCAGACGCGCCGCGATATCCACAACATACTGCAG
>JBPCXK010000825.1:0-9887 GCA_051008635.1 Gammaproteobacteria bacterium | reverse complement strand
GTGTCGATAGTACTGACAACTTCGCCGTATAGCAGCCGCTTGTCGCTTTGCAGTGTGACCAATGAATCCAATAGCCTTACACTGTCGTAACAGGATGAACAACGTGGTGGGTTAGCCGCGAGGTCTTTCGCGTCTTACCTGGTCTTTTGCTGGCCGACGAGTGGTAACGCTATGAGCTCCTCGTCCGAAAAGCGTACGGAAAAGCGTACGTTAGTTCAAAACAAGCTAGCGGCGCGCGCGTTTCGCCGAGCCCTGCGCGCCTTTCAGCGTCGCGAGCGCTCGCTTCTCGAACTCCTGCAGGAGGTCGACAGAGTGCTGGCCGGTCGGCAGGCCGCATCCACTGGCCTGCTCGCTCAGCTGATCAATGAGGACCGCAAAAATCCTTTACCCACTGAAGCGTTCGAAGCGCTGGAGCGGCGCTTGCGACCAGCCCGCCGCTCGGAGCAAACCGGAGAGCTGGAAGATGGGGATCAGACCCTCATTGAGTATGATGAGGACGACGAAACAGCAGTTACGCAAGCGGGGTCGATATTACACACGGAGCCCGCCGCCCCTGAGCGAGCAACCAGCACCGATACCTTCAGCTCAGGCGCCGGCGCCAAGGCAACCCGCCCCCGGTACCTGACTGGTCTTTCCAGCGGTGTGGCGGCCGTTATTGCTATCGGCCTGGCGCTGGTGTTCGTGGCCGACTATGTGGCTCTACAACGCGGTGCGGGCGCGGAAGCGGCCAGGGACTCCGCAGCGACGAATGACCGCGCAGAACCCGCGGCCCAGGACGAGCGTTCGGCGCCCGAAGTATCTCCCGAGGTGTGGCAGGAGACGCAACTTCAACTAAAGCAAATTAAGGAAGAACACGAAGCGTTGACAGCTACGCTCGAAAACCAGCGAACCGACACCCGGGCGTTGCGGCGACAATTGCAGCAGGTCGGCGCGCAGCTCGCGGAGAGTACCGCCGAGCTCGAAACCGCAAGGCAAGCGTTGCCGGCAACGCGCTCGGAAGAGCCTGGTAGCGCGGGCGAGATCGGCGCACTGGAATCCTCAGTAGCGGAACTGCGTGCTCTGCTCGAAGACCAGCGGACCGAAGCGCAAGCGCTGCAACAGGGCGATGAACAGCAGCGTGCCGAGTTACTGACGATACTGGAAAACCTGCAGCGCAAGGAACAGCAAATCCAGCAGGCCTTGCAGAATCACGAGCGCGAGCTGCAAGCTGCGCGTGAGGAAATGCGGCAAGCGAAAACCGAGCTGGCACGCGAAGCAGATGCCGAAAGTGGTAACGTCGAGGAACTCGCGCGTCTCGAATCCCGTGTGGCGAAACTACAGTCAGCCTTTGAAGCGCAACAACAAACGGCGGATGCTGTCGAAAGCGACAGCCAGGAAGCCAGGATGGCCCTGCAGAACCGCTTCAACGACCTGCAGCAGAAAGAACAGGAGTTGCAGCAGACTCTGCGGATGCACGATCAGCAGCTTTCGTCGTTGCGGTCGGAACAGGCGGGACTAACGCAGCGAACCGACGCGCAGCTGGCTGCCGCTTCTGATGCCCAGACCCTGGCCGTCGATGCAGCTGTCCAACATGCCGAGTCGCCCGCGCCACCGCCAGTACAGTACCGCCTTACCGTGCAGGTCGAGCCAGCGGATGCGCTGGTTCGCATCATGAACATCCGGCCGGCATACCATGATGGTATCGAGCTAACCCCGGATGGTGAGTATGACATCTCTGTCACCGCGGACGGGTATCAAGAACACCGATCACCGGTGAGTCTGACCGAGCCCGATCAGGTTTACGCCGTGACGCTGGTCAAGGATCCGCCGTTTCCGGAGCCGCAAATGGCATTCATCAAAGCAGGATGCTTCCAGATGGGCAGCCCGGCGGCGGAGCGGGGACGATTCGACAACGAGCGGCTGCACGAGGTATGCGTTGAGGACTTCTGGATGGGCCAGTACGAGGTGACTGTCGGCGAGTTTCGCCAGTTCGCGGACGCGACAGGCTATCAGACGGAAGCCGAGCGAGGTGGCGGCTGCCGCCATTGGGACGGCGCCTGGCAGTCCGACCCCAACAGAAACTGGCGAACGCCCGGCTTCGAGCAGAATGAGAGCCACCCGACGGTGTGCGTAACATGGATCGATGCCGTGCAGTACACGCAGTGGATTGCCGAGCAAACGCGCGCGCCTTACCGCCTGCCAACGGAGGCGGAGTGGGAATATGCCGCCCGCGGCGGAACAACCACTGCGCGTTATTGGGGAGATGATCCGAACGCTGGTTGTGAGTACGCTAATCTGGCGGACAAAACCGCGCAGCGTTCCTGGGACCCGTTGTGGCAGATTCACAGCTGCGATGACGGTCAGCCGTACACCGCGGGGATGGGGCTGTTCACGCCGAACAACTATGGGCTATACGACATGCTGGGCAACGCCTGGGAGTGGACATGCTCAGCGTATGACGAGGGCTACGGTGGCGGCGAAACCCGTTGTGCGGCCACAAACGAGCAGAGCGCTCGTGCCTTACGTGGCGGCTCGCTTGTCAATACCGCGGCGCTGGTGCGTTCTGCCTATCGCAACGGCGATGCTTCCGGCCAGCGCTACTTCAATGTCGGTTTTCGCCTGGCGAGGAGTGAGTCAGCGCGCACGAAGCAACCGCAGGGAGCTCCAGCCGCCGCGACGGGCGTCAGTCGGCGTTCAGTACCACGCGCCCGGTAACCTTGCCGGCTCGCAGATCGGCCAGCGCTTCATTTACTTCGCAGAGCGGGCGCGTCGTGACCGGCATCTCCTTGACTTTGCCGGCCCTGACCAGACCGATCAGTTCGCGCAGCTCGCGGGCGTTGCCGACATGGCAACCACGCACCGTGAGCGCCTTTTGCGGCAACCACGCGAGCGGCATCCTGAAGTCGCCGCCGTGCAGTCCGACCACCACGTAGCGGCCCGTCTTCATAAGGGCGTGTACGGCAAGACGTGATGTCGAGGGTGTACCGACAGTATCGAGCACCGCCGCCAGTCGGTTGTCCGCAATGCTTCGCAGTTCGCTCAATGCGTCATCGCGCGACGCGTCGAGTGTCGCGACAGCGCCCATCTCCCTTGCGGCATCGAGCTTTGCCGCGTCAATGTCGACGGCGACGATGAACTCCTGCCCCAGCGCGCGCTCTACCCACGGGGCGAGATGATCGTGCAGAGATTTCTGATCGAGCGGAATACGGGCTGTATTTCCGAGTGAAGAAGATTCGCTGTGGATTCAAAGATCAAGCCAGCGCCGTCATCATGGTGAGATATGCGGGCTAGCGGCCGCGAAACCGCGGTTTGCGTTTATCGTTGAAGGCCAGCACCCCTTCCCGCCGGTCCTCAGTCGGCACCGTGCGGTTATAGGCTTCGATCTCAAAGGCAAGCCCGTCTCGAAGCGACATCTGCAATCCGCGATGTATCGCCTGCCTGGCCTGGCGCACCGCGATCGGCGCGTTGGCCGCGATGCGTGAGGCGGTCGCCAGCGTCGCGTCGAGCAGTTCGGCTTGCGGGTACAGCGCGTTTACCAGTCCCCAGCACTGTGCTTCCTCCGCGCTGAATGGTTTGCCCGAGAGAATCAATTCTTTGCTCCGTCGCTCACCCATGGCGCGAGCCAGCGTTTGTGTGCCGCCGGCCCCGGGTATGATGCCGAGCGTGGCCTCGGTCATGGCAAACCGCGCCGTGTCTGCTGCGTAAACGAAATCCACCGCCGCCGAGACCTCGCACCCACCGCCAACAGCCGGGCCATTGACAGCGGCAATAATCGGCACCGGACAATCGATGATCGCCCTGATCATGCGTTCGAAGACCACGTGCTGGGCGACCCAGGCCTCGTCGCTCATGCCGTTGCGTTCCTTGAGATCGCCACCCGCGCAGAAGGCTTTGTCGCCGGCGCCGGTCATGACCACGCACCGCGTGTCCGCTGGATCGAGCGCGAGATCCTCGAACAACGCCACGACCTCCCGCCCCATCTGTGTGTTGAACGCGTTTGCCACCTCCGGCCGGTTCAGGGTCACGAGCAGCACATGCGGGTTGGGAGTGGTTACCAGCAGGGTCGCAAATTCGTTGTCGGTCACGTGAAATCCCAGGCGCTGCGGAAGTCCGGATGAGTAGTTTCTACATAGACCGCGCGGCAAGCAACCCCCGACCATGAAAGTCTTCGTCCGTGCTCCCACAAGCTTTTTGCTCATCCCGGAAAACGCGATAGCACCACTGAATCAACGGTGAACTACTCGCAAACTGATATCGACGTTATCATCACAGCCCAACGTGTATCGCTGTACCCGAACGCAACCCGTCAATACACCGAAAGAGATCGCTGCACCATGGGGCTTTAACCGTGAACTCGACGGTTTGCTCGTCGTCTCCGTCGAGCAGGCGGTAGCCGCTCCCTATTGTGCCTGTTACTGGCCGATGCCGGTGCGCGCGGGCCATCCCTGCGGCGGGAATTCGGCGTCTGACAAACTTCGAACCCGGAGGAAACATCTTTGCAAACTTACCAGCAATTCATCAACGGTAGTTGGACCGACTCAGCGTCCGGCGCCTGGTTTGACACGACGAACCCGTACACCGGTGAGGTGTGGGCCAAAATCGCGCACGGCAATGCGGGCGATGTGGACGCGGCCGTCGCGGCAGCGAAAGCCGCATTGGACGGCTGGGCCGACATGCGTCCGACCCAGCGCGGAAGATTGCTATACAAACTCGCCGACCTGATCGAGCGCGACGCCGCACACCTTGGCGAGATAGAAGTACGCGACAACGGCAAGCTCATCGCCGAGATGTCGGCACAGACAAAGTACATGGCGCAGTGGTATCGCTACTACGGCGGCCTGGCGGACAAGATCGAGGGCGCGGTCATCCCTACCGACAAGGCGGGTATTTTCAATTTCACGCGCTACGAGCCGCTTGGCGTGGTCGGCATGATCACGCCGTGGAACTCGCCGTTGCTGCTGCTGGCCTGGAAACTTCCCGTCGCGCTCGCTGCCGGTAACACCGCGGTTGTGAAGCCGTCTGAGTTCACGTCCGCGTCGACGCTGGAGCTCATGAACCTGATCTCGGAGGCGGGCATCCCGGACGGCGTCGTTAATGTAGTGACCGGCTTTGGCGCCGACGTCGTCGCAGCGCTTGTTGCGCACAAGGACGTTGCCAAGATTGCGTTCACCGGGTCGGACCTGTCCGGTCAGAAGATATACGAGTCCGGCGCCAGGACCATCAAGCATGTGTCGCTCGAGCTCGGCGGCAAATCGCCCAACATCGTCTTCGAGGATGCCGATCTGGAAGCGGCAGTGATGGGCGCTATCTCGGGCATCTTCGCCGCCACCGGGCAGACCTGTATCGCCGGATCGCGCTTGTTGCTGCAGCGTTCCATTCACGATCAGTTTGTCGAGCGGTTGGTCGATGTCGCCAGGAACGCGAAGATCGGCGATCCGATGTCACTCGAGACGCACGTGGGGCCGGTCACCACCGAACCGCAGTACCGCAAGGTGCTCGACTACATCGAGGTAGCGAAATCTGAGGGCGCGAAATGCGTGCTCGGCGGCAACCCTTATTCCGGGCCTGGCGCAAAGGGCGGCCAGTTCGTCGAGCCGACGATCTTCACAGGCGTCGACAACAAGATGCGCATTGCGCAGGAAGAGGTGTTCGGGCCGATTCTTTCGGTGATCCCATTCGATACGGAGGAAGACGCTATCAGCATTGGCAATGACGTCGACTTCGGGCTTGCAGCCGGCGTGTGGACCACGGACATCGGGCGCGCGATACGCATGTCGGAGAAACTGCGCGTCGGTACCGTGTGGGTCAATACCTACCGCGCGGTAAGCTTCACGTCGCCTTTTGGTGGCTACAAACGCAGCGGGCTCGGCCGCGAAAGCGGAATCGACGCGATCAAGCAGTACATGCAGGTGAAGTCCGTGTGGATCGCTCAGCACACGAGCGTGGCCAATCCGTTCATCATGCGCTGAGGCGCGCGACTGCATGAACTACGAGTTAGACCATGTAGAGATTCGCGAAAGCGTATCCCGTCTGTGCGCCGATTTCCCCGGTGAGTATTGGCGCAAGTGCGACCGCGAGCGAAGCTATCCGTCTGACTTCGTCGCCGCCCTGACCGACGCCGGTTTTCTCGGCGCCTTGATCCCCGAGGAATACGGCGGCTCGGGGCTGCCGATCTCGGCCGCTGCGGCCATCCTCGAGGAGATCCATCGGGCGGGTGGCAACGCCGGCGCCTGCCATGCGCAGATGTACACCATGGGCACAGTGCTGCGGCACGGCTCCGAAGCGCAAAAGCAGGCGTACCTGCCCGGCATCGCAGATGGCTCGTTGCGACTGCAGGCGTTCGGCGTGACCGAGCCCGCCAGTGGCACCGACACGACCGCGCTGCGCACCACGGCGCGCCTCGAAGGCGATCGCTACATCGTGAACGGGCAGAAGATCTGGACATCACGTGCGGAGTACTCGGACCTCATGCTGCTGCTGTGCCGCACCAAACCGCGTGATCAGGTCAGCAGGAAAACCGAAGGGCTTTCGGTGTTGCTGGTGGACATGCGCGACGCCCGCGGCAAGACACTGACTATCCGCCCGATTCGCACCATGATGAACCATGCGACCACCGAAGTATTCTTCGACAACATGCCGGTGCCCGCGGAGAACCTTATCGGCGAGGAGGGCAAAGGGTTTCGTTACATACTCTCCGGCATGAATGCCGAGCGTATTCTGATTGCCGCCGAATGTATCGGCGACGCCAAATGGTTTATCGAAAAGGCGTCGAGCTATGCGAAAGAGCGCAATGTGTTCGACCGCCCGATCGGCAAGAATCAGGGTGTACAGTTCCCGATCGCCAGGGCCTACGCCGACATGCGCGCGGCCGAACTGATGGTGCGTGAGGCCATCCGGCTATACGAAGATGGCAAGAACCCGGGTGAAGAAGCCAACATGGCGAAGATGCTGGCGGCCGATGCCTCCTGGGCCGCGGCCGAGACGTGCGTGCAGACCCACGGCGGTTTTGGTTTCGCCGAGGAATACGATGTGGAACGCAAGTATCGTGAGGCCCGTCTTTACCAGGTTGCGCCGATCTCGACGAACATGGTCCTGAGCTATGTCGCCGAGCACGTGCTCGGCACGCCGCGTTCCTATTAGCGAATGAAACAGCAACTGGTTCAATGGCCTGCGCCGGAGCGTTTGCATCGATGCGTGCGACCGACATTAGTCTTCGCCATCGTCGTAAAGACGTAGCTCCTTGATCTTGCGCGTCAGCGTGTTTCGGCCCCAACCGAGCAGCCGCGCTGCATCCTGGCGTTTGCCGCCGGTTTTGCGTATTGCGGCCTCGATGAGTATGCGTTCGACCATGGCCGTTGCTTGCGCGCCAATGCCGTCGTTGTTGGTCTCTTCCAGCCTTTGTTCGGCCCATGTCGCGAGTCCTTGCCGCCAGTCATGAGCGGGTTTTCGCGGTGAGTCGTCTCGTAACTCTGGTGGGAGGTCCTCGAGGTGGATCTCGCTGCCGGTCGCCATGACCGTGAGCCAGCGGCAGCAGTTTTCCAGTTGCCGGACATTCCCGGGCCATTCGAGCCCGGACAGATATTCGTTGACAGTAACAAGCGGCCGTTTAGGTTCAACGCCAAGCTCGTTCGCCGCGACGTCGAGATAGTGCTTTAACAGCAGCGGTATGTCGTCGGGCCGGTCGCGCAGCGACGGCACGTGAATGCGGATGACATTGAGCCGGTGGTACAGGTCTTCGCGAAATCGTCCAGCGCGAACGTACTCTTCCAGGTTTTGGTGCGTCGCCGCGATAATGCGTGCATCGGCCTTGCGCGGCGCGTACCCGCCGACGCGGTAAAACTCGCCATCCGACAACACCCGTAACAGCCGCGTTTGCAGCTCCGAGGGCATGTCGCCGATCTCGTCCAGAAACAGCGTGCCGCCGTCGGCCTGTTCGAAGCGCCCACGCCGTTGCGCCTGCGCGCCCGTAAATGCGCCCTTTTCATGGCCAAACAACTCAGACTCCAGTAGCTCACCGGGGATCGCGGCCATGTTCAACGCGACGAAGTCACGCTGCGCGCGTGGGCTGTGACGATGCAGGGCGCGGGCTACGAGTTCTTTGCCAGTGCCTGATTCCCCGGTGATTAATACAGTGATCCGCGAGCGTGAAAGCCGGCCAATGGCGCGGAAGACCTCCTGCATGGCGGCACAGTCGCCGATGATCTCCGGCGCGCTCGACTGCGGTTCGCCAGCCTCGGCAACGTGCCCCTTGCCGAGCAAACAGGCGCGCCGGGCGAGCTCCACAGCCTCGTCAACATCGAATGGCTTTGGCAGATACTCGAAGGCGCCGCCCTGATACGCGGACACTGCGCTGTCCAGATCCGAATAGGCGGTTATGACAATGACCGGTAATTGCGGATGACGAGCCTGGATCTCCCCGAGCAGCTCGATGCCATCGATGCCCGGCATACGCACGTCGGTGATGATCGCGTCGGGTGGCCCGTCAGCCAGAGCGTCGAGCACGCCGGCGCCGTTCTCGAACGACTTGACCCGAAACGCCGCCTCCTTGAGCGCACGCTCCAGCACCCAGCGGATCGATCGATCGTCGTCGATCACCCAGATGTGACCGGGCTCAGGCATGAGTCGGCTCACGTTGCTCACGCTGTGCAGTGGGTTCGCGCTCTACGGGGATCAGCACGTGGAACGCGGTGTTGCCGGGCTGCGATTCACACTCGATAAGGCCGTTGTGCTGGGTTATCAGTAACTGTGCTATGGCGAGGCCCAGGCCGGTGCCGTGCTCACGGTCGGTGACGAGCGGATAGAAAATCCTTCCCTGGATCGCAGGCGAGATCCCCGGCCCATCGTCCAGGATGCTGAGCCTCATGACCAGTTTGTGCCGCGCGCGCCCGATAGTGTGTTGACGTAGCACGCGTGTGCGCAAGGTGATCACGCCATTGTCACCAACCGCCTGCAGGGCGTTGCGCGCAATATTGAGCGTCGCCTGAATGAGCCGGTCGCGGTCGCCGGTGATTTCGGGAATACTCGGGTCGTAATCGCGCGCCACGCGCACCCCGCTTGACGCCTCGGCGGCCAGTAAGCTGCGCACCAGCTCCAGCACCTCGTGGATGTTGAGTTGTTGACTGTTCGGCATATTGCCCGGTCCGAGCAGACGGTCCGTCAGGTTATGCAGGCGGTCGGCCTCGCCGACAATAATCTGCGTGTACTCTTTGAGCGCGGGGTCGTTGAGTTCACGCTCGAGCAGCTGCGCGGCGCCTCGCAGTCCGCCGAGAGGGTTTTTGATCTCGTGCGCCATGCCGCGCACCACGGCCATATTGGCCTTGAGCTGATCCAGCAACTGTCCTTCGCGGAAGATCCGCAGCTGCCGGTCGAGTTGCGATATCTCCACCAGCAACGTCCGTGCGCCGTTACGTGCTCGCAGCGGCGTGACCGTGCAATCGACCGTGATACGCCTGCCGTTCCCCAGTACCATCGGTAGCTCGCGCTGGCAGTGTGGATGGCCTTTGCGCAGTGACAACGTAACACAATCATCTGCCTGCCGGGCCGGTCGCAGCCACCGCTCGAGCGGCTCCCCCTGCAATTGCTGCATGCTGGTTTCCAGCAGGCCCTCGGCAGCAGGGTTCAGGTACCGAATCCTGCGGCCCTCATCCAGCAGGAGTACGGCAGTGGTCAGGTTTTCGAGAATACTGACGTCAGGCGATGCGCTCATACCCTTGTCGCGACGCAAGAACCGGTCCATTGGCGCGCGCCGGCCGGGCGTCATGAGAGGTTTTCATTTTCGTAGCTAGCCCGCATTTCTCACCACGATGACGAGCCCTCGCTTGATCTTTGATTCCACAACGCATTTTCTTCAGTCGGAAATACGACCTGTATTCCGCTCCTTCAGAAAATGCCTTGTGAAATCAAATCTC
>JBPCXK010000824.1:0-3478 GCA_051008635.1 Gammaproteobacteria bacterium | reverse complement strand
GGGCGAGATGATCGCGCAGAGATTTGATTTCACAACGCATTTTCTGAAACGAGGAATACAGGTCGTATTTCCGAGAAGAAGAAAATGCGTTGTGGGATCAAAGATCAAGCCAGCGCCGTCATCGTGGGTAGAAATGCGGGCTAGGCCGATGACCAGTCAGACCTCGTGCTTTATCTCCTCCCACACCGCATCAAGCTGCGCCAACGTGCAGTCGCCGGCTTGTTTGCCGCGCTTGGTTAACTCACTTTCCAGCGCACGGAACCGACGTTCGAATTTCCGGTTCCCCGCGCGCAGGGCGCCCTCTGCGTCGATCTTGAGATGACGTGTCAGATTGACGACGGCGAACAACAGATCACCCGACTCTTCTCTGATTCGCTCGACACCTTCCCCGCCGCGGATCGCCGCGCGGATTTCCGCGAGCTCCTCGTCTATTTTGTCGAATACCTCGTCGGCCTCATCCCAATCGAAGCCAACCTGCGCGGCGCGCTTTTGCAGCTTATGGGCGCGGCTCAGCGCCGGTAGCGCTAGGGGCACATCGTCCATCTGGCTGGGTATTTCCTGCTTACCTTTCGCGTGGCGCTCCTTGGTCTTGCCCGCCTCCCAGGCGGCATGCACCGCGGCCGGATCCTCAAACTGCACATCGCCAAACACGTGAGGATGACGGCGCACGAGTTTGTCAGCTATGGCTGCCGCGATCTGGTGGAAGTCGAACAAGTTCTGTTCACGGCCGAGCTGCGCGTAGAAAACGACCTGGAACAGTAGATCACCGAGCTCGTCCCTGAGATCATGCATGTCGCCGCGCTCGATGGCGTCTGCAACCTCGTACGCCTCCTCCAGCGTGTGCGGCACGATGGTGCGAAACGATTGCCCTTTATCCCACGGGCAGCCGCGCTCGGGGTCACGCAGCCGGCTCATGATCTCCAGCAAACGCGTAATAGCGTTCGTGCCTGACGCTTGAGCGCTCAAGAGAGGTGTCGCAAACTGCTGCTCAAAAACTCAGGTGTACACCAATATGCACATTGTCATCGAGCGTATGATCCCCGGCGTTGGTGATGTCGGCCCCGAGCTTACGATAACCGATGAACGCGGACGTGCGGGGCACGATCTCAACCTCGAAACGGGCGATAAAATCCAGCCAGTCGTCTATATCGCCGGAAGTGACGATATCCGGAGCATAGAATACCCCGGCAGTCAGATGCAGTGGGATGTTGGACGGGATGGTGTAACGCGCATGACCCCCCACCGATAGCGCCAAAACGTCGGCGTTGGGTGAATCGAGCTCACCGAGATAAAGCCGCGTACCCAGTGCGAAGCTGAACGGTGTATCTCCCGCGGGCACCCCGGCTACCGTCAAGCCCAGGCTGCCGATGAGATCGTCGTCGTCGTTGAAGAACGCGCCCAGATCGAAGTCACCGCCGCCAAGACCGACCAGTCCGGTCGGGGTGATAAGGGCAAGCTGGACTGTTTCCCCACTCAGCGCGATCTCGAGCTCGGCCGCCTTGAGCGGCGTGGCCCCGGCCAGCAGCGCGACGACGATCAGGGTTCTGGTCCGCATGAATTACTCCTCCGCAGCACGTGTGAGGCAAGTGGAACTATCGTACATATATTGTGGTTTATGCTTCCCAGGAACACAAGCTATAGTGTTTTCGCCGGCTGAGATATGTAAAATAAACGCAGGGGCGCGCCCGCCGGCCGGTGTTATCTGCCTGACTTGGGCGTCCGCTGAATGGAACGAACACGCCGCCAACGCGTTACGCCGACGATGCGAAAATTGCTATCATGAGCCGGTACCTCGCAGGTTCGGTGACGTCAGCCCGTCACGACTGTGACAGCAAAGGCAACGCGTCAACCAATACGATCCTGATTCAGAAGAAGTAATGAAATCGCTCAAAATCTGGGGCCTTGTCGTCGCCGGCCTGCTGGCGGCCGCGTGCACGCCTGGGCAAAACACCAGACCCGACTCCATCGGCGTAGAGGAGCGGACCAAACAGGCGCTATACCTCTACCGGCAAAACCGGCTCGACCAGGCGCTCAAGGACATCAAGGTCGCATTGAAACAAGTCCCAAACAACGGCGACGCCAACAACATCGCAGGATTGATCTACGAACGCATGGGTGACGTCGGGCTCGCCGAGCAGCACTTCAAGAAGGCCGTCGAGCTACAGCCCAACGACGCTTACACGCGCAACAACTACGGCACGTTCTTATGCGAGCAGGGCCGCATCTTCGAGGCCGAAGAAGAGTTCCTCACTGCAGTCTACGATGAGAGCTACCCCACGCCGGAGGTGGCGTACACCAACGCCGGCGTATGCGTGCGCAGAATTCCGGATCTCGACCGCGCCGCGCAGTACTTCCACGCGGCGCTCGAAGCCAATCCCAACACGGCCAAAGCGTTACTCAACCTCGCGCGCATCTATTACGAAAAAGAACGTTTCAATCAGGCGCAGGGGAACATGGAAAACTACCTCGCCGTTAACGAGCCCAACGCCAAAGCCCTGCTGCTCGCGTACCGCATAGAGAATGCGCTCGGCAATAAATCAGCCGCGGATGAATATTCGCTACGGCTGCAGCAGCGGTATCCCGACTCACAGGAGTTGCGGCAGTTGATGCGGACTCAGTGACCGCCCGGGGGTGTCGTAAAAGTCAACGGCAGCATTTGTAGGGTAGGGGTAAGGAACGAACCCCACCATCAGACAATCGGCCAGGCTGAACCCTTGCGGTCATGCCGGCAACCGACGGGATGACGATGCTGGCTAATGCTAATGCATCATCCCCTCTGCTCCCACCGCCAGGCGTGGGAAATGATCGTCTCCAGATCCGCATAACGCGGGCGCCATTGCAGTTCTGATTTGCAACGTGTCGAATCCGCGACCAGGCGCGCGGGATCACCTGCCCGACGCTCGCCTTGCACGACCGGAATTTCGTGACCGACGACTTTCGCCGCCGCATCGATGACCTGCCTGACCGAAAAACCCGCACCGTTACCGAGGTTATAACGTGCGCTGCCGCCGCCATCGAGCAGGCGCTCCAACGCCTGCAGGTGCGCATCGCACAGATCGTTTACATGAACGTAGTCTCGCACGCAGGTCCCGTCCGGCGTGTCGTAGTCCACGCCGAAAATAGTAATACTCTCGCGTTTGCCGGACGCCGCCTGCAACACCAGCGGAATCAAATGCGTCTCTGGGTCGTGACGCTCGCCCAGACGCCCCGCCGGATCGGCGCCCGCGGCGTTGAAATACCTTAGCGCAGCCGCCTTCAGCCCGTACGCCCGGTCGTAGTCTTCGAGAATTTGCTCGACCATCCATTTCGAACGGCCGTATGGGTTGATCGGATTCTTCGGATGCGCCTCGTCCATGGGCGTGTACTGCGGCTCGCCGAAAATTGCCGCGGTGGAGGAGAAGATGAACACCCTCACGCCGTGGCGCAGCATCGCGTCCAGCAGTATCTGCGTGGTCACGACGTTATTGCGGTAGTACTT
>JBPCXK010000823.1:0-4906 GCA_051008635.1 Gammaproteobacteria bacterium | reverse complement strand
GTGGAGCTGATCAAACGTTGGACCGCCGAAGGCGCCCCGAACAATTAGTGCACAGCGCGCAGCAGTAAATTCGAGCAAGTCCCCGCGCCGGGCCAGTCGGTCCGGCGCCGGGTTAGCTGCACGGGCTCACTTCAACCGTCCACAGTTTCTGTAACGCTCCCTTGAACCCACTCCCGCACCTGCTCCGTGACTTCGTCCGGAGTCTTTCCCGCCGTGTCGATGGGCGGGCCGATGCTGACGTTGATCGTTCCGGGTAATTTGATGAAGCCGCGTCGCGGCCAGTAGTGCCCGGCATCATGCGCTACCGGCACCACCGGTACGCCGGCTGCACAGGCCAGACGGGCGCCGCCGGGCTTGTAGCGTCGTTTTTCGCCCACCGCGACACGCGTGCCTTCCGGAAAGACGAGTATCCACAGGCCCCTCGCCAGCCTTTCCCTGCCTTGCTCGATGAGTTGGTCCCCGGCCTTTTGCCCCGCTGAGCGATCGATACCGATGGGTTTCATGAGGCTGAAGGCCCAGCCGAAAAACGGAATCCATAACAATTCGCGCTTGATCACCCAGGCGAGCGGCGGAAGTATCTGGTTAAACGCAAGCGTCTCCCAAGTGGATTGATGGTTGGACATCACCACGCAAGCGCGTGATGGGAGATTCTCCTTCCCCTCGACCCGATAGGTGAGCCCGCAGGTTACCTTGAGCCACCACAGCGCCCCATCGCTGAACGCCGCGACGAACGCATGGCGTTTCGGGAACGGCAGGAAAAACAGCAACACACAAAGCACTGCATAAACCGGACAGGTGATGAAAAAGCCGATCGCGTACAACGCCGAGCGCAGATGAAGCATTGGCTTCGAGGGCAGCTCTGCGTAGCTCACGGACGCTGCAACAGTTCGTCGGCCACGGCCGCGAGGTTGTCGTATACGGCAACACGCGCCGGGAGATTGCGGGACGCAAGGCTTGTTTCGCCGTGACCGGTTCTCACCAATACCGGCCACGCGCCGACCGCAACAGCGGCCTGCATGTCGCGCACGGAATCTCCTACGAATGGCACGTCGGTCAGTTCGATTTGCAACGTTTCGCCGATTTGCCTCAGCAGACCCGCTTTGGGCTTGCGGCAGTCGCAATGATCCTCGGGTACGTGCGGACAGTAGAAGATGCCGCTGAGCCGCCCACCAACGCGCGCCAGCTCGCTTTGCATTTTCCCGTGAATTTCTCCGAGCGTTTCTACATCGAACAGCCCGCGGCTGATTCCAGACTGATTGGTCGCCACGGCCACACAGTAACCCGCTTCATTCAAACGTGCGATCGCCTCGAGGCTGCCGGGGATCGGCCGCCATTCGTCGGGAGATTTGATGTGGTCGGCCGCGTCGTGGTTGATCACGCCGTCGCGGTCCAGGATCACGCACTTCACGATCGCAGGCGTGACAGGTCGGCCGCGCGCGAGCACAGTTGATTGAGCTGGTTGAGCAACGCGAGCCGATTGTGTTTCAGCGCGTCGTCATCGGCCATCACCAGCACATCGTCGAAGAATTTGTCCACCGGGGCGCGCAGCTCCGCCAGATGCGTCAGGCCTTGCTCATAGGCGCCCTCGTCGAACAGCTTTTCGACCTTGCCGGACAGCGTTTGCAAGTTCGCGTGCAGGGCCTGCTCGGCATCCTCGACCAGCAGCTTGCTGTCCACTTTGTCGGGGAGAGCGCCATCGACTTTCTTCAGGATATTGCGTATGCGCTTGTTGGCCGAGGCTAGGCTCACGGCGTCCGGCAAGGTGCGGAAATGCGTTACCGCGCGCACACGGTGGTCGATATCGAGCAGATGCGTCGGCTTGCGCGCCAACACCGCCACGACGGCGTCACCGCCGATGTCGCGTTCGGCATAGTAACCGTCGAGCCGATCCATGATGTACGCCAACACCTCCGGCACTGCGGCATCGGCCGTCACCGCGGTGGGGAAGTTTTCCGCGGCGCCGCGCAGCAACTCCTCCAGGTCGAGATCCAGCTTGCGCTCGATCGCAATGCGGATCACACCAAGCGCGGCGCGACGCAGACCAAACGGGTCACGCGCACCGGTGGGCTTGTGGCCGATGGCGTAAATCCCGACCAGTGTATCGAGCCGGTCTGCCAGCGCCAGCACCTGCGCGACGTCTCCAGCGGGCAACTCGTCGCCGGCATGACGCGGCAGATACTGCTCCTCCATCGCCGCCGCGACGGCAGCCGGTTCGCCGTCATGCGTAGCGTAGTAGCGACCCATTACGCCTTGTAACGCGGGAAATTCGCCCACCATCTGCGTCATTAGATCGCATTTCGACAAAACCGCGGCACGCCGCGCAAGCGATTGGTCCACACCGAGCCGCCCGGCGATGAACGTAGCCAATGCCGACACGCGTTCAGACTTGTCGAACACCGTGCCGAGCTTGTGTTGAAAGACGACGCCCCTCAGGGCATCGATATGATCGGCAAGCCTTCCCTTGCGGTCCTGCGTCCAGAAAAACGCGGCGTCCTCGAAGCGCGGCCGGATCACCCGTTCGTTGCCTTCGCGCACCTTGTCGGGATCCGCGCTCTCGATGTTGGCGACCGTAATAAAATGAGGTTGCAGCGCGCCGTCGTCGTTAACTACGGGGAAGTAACGCTGGTGGTCCTGCATGGTGCTGACGAGCACTTCAGGGGGCACCTCCAGGAATCGCTGGTCGAAATGCGCCGCCAACGCGCACGGCCACTCGACGAGCGCGGTGACTTGATCCAGTAAATCGGGGTCGATGACCGCGTGCCCCCCAAGGGTAGTTGCGGCCTTGTCGACCTGCGCCCGGATCACTTCGCGGCGGGCATCGAGCTCCGGGATGACCTTACCCTGTTGATTCAGCACCGCGAGGTAGTCACGCGGCTTGTTGATCTCGAGGGCTTGCGGATGATGAAAGCGATGTCCTCGCGTCTCGCGGCCCGTATCGACACCGAGCACTTTCGCCTTCACGGGCTTGTCGCCGAGCAGCATGACGACCCAGTGCACGGGCCGCACAAACTCCACCTCGTTCGCGCCCCAGCGCATGCGTTTGGCCACGGGTAGATTCATCAAGGCCTGATTGACGATGTCCGGCAGCAGGTGGGCTGCCGATTCGCCTTTTTGTTCGCTGCGAAACCCCAGCCACGCGCCCTTGTCGGTTTCGACCTTGATCAGGTCTTCGACCTCGACGCCGCACGATGCAGCGAACCCGAGCGCCGCCTTCGTAGGCTCACCGTTGTCACCGAAAGCCGCCACCATCGCCGGACCCTTGCGCTCAATTACCTGATCGGCCTGGCGCACCGGCAGGTCGTTGATCAACACCGCCAGGCGCCGCGGCGTAGCATAGTGTTCGTGCCCGCCGCCTTTGAGCCCGGCATCGGCGAGCCCGACGAAGACACTCTGCGCGAATGCCCGCGCGAGTTTCGCCAGTGACCTGGGCGGCAACTCCTCTGTGCCGATCTCGACCAGAAGGTCTTTATTCGCCATTGACTGACTCAGAACACGCCCTGACAGACGATCATGATCGCCGCCATCGCAACGACAAAGCCTGCCTCAGTAGCGATGGCGTACCTGCTCTTTTTGCTAAAGAGACCCGCGGCGACAATCAAGAAAACAATCGTCAAGACGATGAGAATGATCGTCATCAGAGCATCATTCGCAGCAGTCACGCCAACCACCCAGGCGAGCAGGAGTGTTCCGATAGCCTGAGTCACCATCGCGGCCATTGGTGGACCGGAGGCGCCTTCGAGGGATAGACCTACGCCCTCGGCCCACTTCTTTCCAAACAACTTCGGTGAGTACCAGGCCCATCCCAGCACGAAAGCAACCACCGCGCCGACTATAACCGCGAGCCAATTTACGTTTGTTGTAATCTCCGCCATGTCACGCCTCCTGAGTCTTGTTGTGTTTTGTCATTTATATATGACCCCTACTGATTGACAACGTCGTCAACGCCATGCGCCGGGGCCGAGCGGGGCGCCGCACCGCCGCGCGCTGGAGTGACGTTCTCGTAATACGCCGCTGCAACGCCTTGCGCCAGCGTTCGTACTCGTAAAATGTAGCGTTGCCTCTCGGTTACCGAGATCGCCCTGCGCGCGTCCAGCAGATTGAAGGTGTGAGAAGTCTTGAGCATCTGCTCGTATGCAGGCAGCGCGAGGCGGGCCTCGATGAGCTTTTGGGCCTCGCTCTCGCAGGTGTCGAACCACGCGAACAGCGATTCGACGTTTGCCAGCTCGTAATTGTAGATGGACTGCTCGACCTCGTTGCGGTGATACACGTCACCATAGGTCACCTCGCCCTGCGGACCGCGCGTCCACACCAGGTCGAAGACGTTCTCCACGCGTTGCACGTACATGGCGATGCGCTCGAGCCCATACGTCAGCTCGCCGGTGACCGGGCGACAGTCGAGCCCGCCAACCTGCTGGAAATAGGTGAACTGGGTGACCTCCATGCCATTCAGCCAGACTTCCCAACCCAGGCCCCAGGCGCCCAGCGTGGGCGACTCCCAGTCGTCTTCCACGAAACGGATGTCGTGCACCAGCGGGTCGATGCCCAGCGCGGTCAGCGAGCCGAGGTACAAATCCTGAATATCGATCGGCGAAGGCTTGAGCGCGACCTGAAATTGATAATAGTGCTGCAGCCGGTTGGGATTCTCGCCATAACGGCCATCGGCGGGCCGGCGCGAAGGCTGGACATAAGCCGCCCGCCAGGGCTGCGGACCCACGGCGCGCAAAAAGGTGGCGACATGGAACGTGCCGGCGCCCATCTCCATATCATAGGGCTGCAATAGCACACAGCCGTGGCCCGCCCAGTAATCCTGCAAGGCCGCGACCAGCCCCTGAAACGTGCTGGTATCGTAAGTCGCCATGCGCTGCCCACTCAAACAGGCCGGCAAGTATAGCGGCGGTGGGGGTCG
>JBPCXK010000822.1:0-6179 GCA_051008635.1 Gammaproteobacteria bacterium | reverse complement strand
TCTTCATGCTGTTCTCATCCGGTGGCTCGCTCTGTTTCTCTGCTGTTCATGGTCTTTGGCTCGCTCCTTGATCTTGCTGTTCTAGTTCTTTGGCTCGCTCGCGATACTTGCTGTTCCGACCACATGGCTCGCTTACGATACTTGCTGTTCCTATCTTATGACTCGTTTGCAATGGATGTTGTTCTTATGGCTTGCTCAATTGCGATGCTGTTTCGATTCTTTGGCTCGCTCTCGTTCTTTGCTGTTCTCCGCTGTGGGCTCGCTCTTATTCATTGCTGTTCATATCCTATGGCTCGTTCGCTTCTTTTGCTGTTCACTCTCTTTGGCTCGCTCTCATACCTTGCTGTTCCGGCTTCCTGACTCGCTCCATCACTCTGCTGTTCTATTCTTTTGGCTCGCTCACCTGGTTTGCTGTTCGTCAATTTTGGCTCGCTCCCAAGCTTTGCTGTTCGCCAACTATGGCTCGCTCTAGAGCGATGCTGTTCTATTCCTTTGGCTCGCTCACAACAAGTGCTGTTCTCATACCTTGGCTCGTTTACGACCCTTGCTGTTCCTGTCTCCTGACTCGCTCTCGTTCTTTGCTGTTCAAGCGTCTTGGCTCGCTCTCTTCCGTTGCTGTTCGAATTCTTTGACTCGCTCAGGTACTCTGCGGTTCTAAGGATATGGCTCGCTCAGCTGTTCTGCTGTTCCAGGATTGTGGCTCTCTCGCATCGTTTGCTGTTCCGTCAGTTTGGCTCGCTCTCCACTCTTGCTGTTCATATACTTTGGCTCGCTCGCACATCCTGCTGTTCTGACATCTTGGCTCGCTCACTTCACTTGCCGTTCAGATCTTTTGGCTCACAAAGGACGCATCCAATCGCGCCCGCAACGTCTCCACCCCCGGATCGCCAATCATCGCCACCGCCGCATGATGCAATTCCTCAGAGGTGAATGACATCGGACCTTTCTCTCCATTGTAGAACACAGTTCCTGCTGTCGTGCGATATTGGATCCAGTTCTCCGTCGTGCTAGCATCCGCCGGTTCGGCGTACGGGATAAGATCGGGAATGAAGCGATGGTCCGAACAACCTTGCGCCTGTGCCGCTAAATCCAAATCAATGCCATGATGCTGGCACGACCACCGTCGCACGCCGTCCAGCTCAGGCGTCGCATAAATACACGTGCGGCAACTCGGTGCGGGCACCGCCTGACCATGACAGGTCGCTTGGTGATCGCACCACTTACACTCGAAGTAGCTCGGCTTGTCACTCAGCCGTTCGAGCGGTCGCTCCGCCATGATGACCTCGAGCGCTCGCTTCACTTGCACTTTGGCTTTCTTCTTCTGTGCGTTCGTGCGTAAACTGACAGTCCTACACCCACCGCGGGTCGAGACCGTCATGTAGTGTCGGGTTAGGCCCTCGTACCACATATAGAGCTGCGCCTGGACCCAGTACTTGAAGTTCCACTTCTCCAGCGCCGCCTTCTCGCCGCGCTCAGTGATTAGCTTCACCAGCGCGTTGAACTTCGTCTCGGCCGTTTGCTTGTGCTCCCAAACGTGCCAGGTTTTAGGCGCCTTGTGCAGACCCCAAATCGCCCCGTCCATGAAGCCGCGCAAGTGACCGCCATGGTCGAGACTCTCGTACTGCTGGCCGGTTGCTGGATCGTGCGTATGCAGTTTCAGCGCCGGCACTTGCCGCAAACGCTCAGCCATCTGCTTCTCGCCCTGATGACCGTCCTCGAACAGCTTCAACGTGTCAGCATTGAACCGGCGCGGCGTACACCAGCGAAAGGCATACCACAGTCGACGTAAGCACGCATCGCCGACCGTGCTCATACCGACCGAGTGACTGTGCGGGCGGCTGTTGCCGCGGCGCTCTATCTCGGCGTCAATTGCCTCGAGCGTGGGATCCTCGTGGACCTGAAAATGCAGCGCGGCCATCCCTCACGCCGCAGTGTCCTTCTTCCAGGGGCGTTGAGCGGGGGTAGGCCCGATGCTGCTCGACTTATTCGTCGATGGCGCGAGCATGTTCGATTTCACATCATCGCCGTCAATCAGCCGGTACTCCTTGACCTCGTTCTGGGGGCCGAACTCGCCTTGCGCTTCACGAACGTTCACCCGGATTTGAAGCGGCCGACCATGCAGCTCGTAAGTATCGGAGACACCGGCGAGCCCCACGGCCCGACACAGTGTCGAAAGATGCTTGCGCGCAATCTCGACCGTCTGCTGATTCGGGTTCTCAATGTTCAGACCGTCCATGATTTTTCGGTCCTTGTAGGTGCCGTCGAGAATCTGATAGGTCAGCGTGATGCGTTTATTCTGTTTCTGATCGTTGAACGCCACTTGTGAGTCGACAATCTGAACCGAATACCAGCCGGCTGGAACCGGTTCGCGGGGCTCGAGCAACTCAGGATAATCGGCAACGTTATAGTGAAATTCCATTAGGCAGCCCCTTTCAGTGGTTCGACGTGTCCGTTGAGAATCGTGTGGAGCGTCATCCCTTTGGTGAACGGCAACTCAGGCGCTAAGTCATAACGATTCTTGGCCTTGAACGCCGGACGCTCCTCCGTATAAATAATTCGTTGGCCCGTCCCGACTCCGCGCGCCACTTTCTTGTTGAAGCCTACTTCTTTTTCCGTGGTGTACGTCTTGTAATTGCAGAACAATATCGCATCGGACCATTCCTCAATCAACGCCGCGGCGCGTGTTTGTAACTTGATGCCATAGCGATCATAGGGATCGGCGTCCGGCGCATCAAAGCGCTTTATCTCGGCATGTGCAGTCATGACAATGCCCATGCCGCGGTCGTTGCGCAACGCACGCAAGCCGCTCAGCAATTCGCGCCAGTACGATTGCGCGTGCAAATAACCCTTGCCAAAGCCGAACGCTTCGATGTTCGCTACCCCGTGCGTTTTGCACGTGTGCGCCCAAATCAAAGGCTCGAGCCAATCGAGCGAATCAAATACCAGATGCGCGTGTGTGTGCTCGCTGTTGTACAGCAGCTCGATGACCGCCATGACGTCCTCGAAGCTCTGCAACTTCTCGTGTCTGATTTTTGGCGTGCCGTCTAAGGCTCCCAACGCATCGATCCCTTCTTCCAGCTCGAGCACTAGAGGCTTATCCGTACTCGCCGCCAGCGTGGTCTTGCCCACGCCGTGCGGTCCGTAAATGACCAGACGCGGCGGACCCGCATCGCCACTGGCCGTGATGTCTTCAAGGGCGAATGCCATTACCCGTTCACCGTGAAGGCCGGTTTCTTCGGCGTGAGTGTGAGGGCTGGCATGAGCAGCTCAGTCCATAAATCAGGCCAACGCTCCTCGATCAGTCGGGTCGCCGCCCGATCTTCTTTCCACTCCGTCTTGAATGGCCAGTACTGCGGTTCAATGGTCTTGACCGCAGAGGCAAGCTGGCCCTGATCCCACTTGCGGTTCAGACCCGTCCTGATGGTGAGCTGGTTCGGACTGCCGATGATCGGCAAATGCACCGTGCTCGTGTGCGCCAATGCGGCGACCGTCTCCTCGTGCTCGAGGATTTCCTCCTCCAGCTCCAGTCGTTGGCTGCGCACGCGCAGCTCTTCGGCCTTGGCGTGTAGATACTCACTGATCAGCCCGTCCAAACTCCGCTCCATTTCCCGTCCCCCCAGATTGCGCTTTGTGGGAAACTCGAGCCTGGACCGTATCCATGCCGGGAACTTTTGTCAACCCGTGGGCGTGTCCAGGATGGATACTTTCGTATCCAACCTGTGTCTCGGCTTCCCGGCCGATCTCCTCGAAACACCGTCGCGTCAATAACGTTGTGCTGTTAATCGTTTGCGTTGTAATCTTGTCGATCCGACATTCGAGCAGGGTCAAAGCAGATCATCGAGGAGAATGAAAAATGACCGAATTGGGGATGCACGCTGACCTGGCACAAGACGTTCTAAACTGCTTGGCTCAACGTTTCGGCGAGCCGGCTTTTAAGTTGAACGCGGAGCTGGAACCAGATGCTGCGGTGGGAAAACTGGTCGACTGGATCGCAGCCCATATTGACTTGCAAGGTATGGCGTACACCGAGCTACACGAGCGCTCAAACCTGATCTCCGATCCCGATCTGCCGGCCAACATGACGTTCAACAAGTGGCGAAACGCCAGTGGGCCTCTGTTTGAACTCCAATTATCGCATCACAGCGATGACGCGCATGGCCAGTTATCGTTTAAGTTCAGCCATCCTCGGATCCGTTCTTAGTCGTTGCGTCTGAGGCGCTGTTTGTACTTGCAACCAATGCAATCCACGCTTTATTTCTAGGGTTATCGACGCCATTGCCAGTAAGCAAAGCCTCGCCATAGAACATTAACGACAGGCGTACGAGCCGATCAAAGGTTAACGTGCCGTGCAAGTCTTGTGTTGTGCGTTGGGTGTACTCGAAACACTCTGACAGCAGTTGCGTGTCCATCGCCGGGCGCCCATAACGCAATAGTGCCGGATCCAAATTCCAAGCCGCTGCCAGTTGTAATAGGGATGAATCCTGAATGATTCGTTCCTGATTCAGCCAGCGATAAACGGCCGGTTTGTTGACGCCGGCATCTTTCGCTACGTCAACGATGTTTTTGTCCCGACCCTTCATCGCTTGTCTGAGAAAGGCGGCCGAGCCTTCCGTGTGCGAAGCCGGCTGGTAAATGTATTCGGGTTGTTCGTTGTTTTCGTCGCTCAAACCGTAAGAGGCCCTGCCAGAGGTGATTGATGGGTCGGAAATGCTTACGTGAATGTCTATGAATCCGTACTTTGGTGACTGGCGTCACGGCTGCGATTAGTCTGGCCTGCTGCTATTTACTTGTCTACCCCCTGGATACAACGCTATAGCACTCTATACAACACTCAGCCCTAAATGATGGACAATAGTCGCCATGCTGGATACTATCGTCGCCACTATGGGCATCGTCTATAAGCACCGCGAACACCGACCTGGCATCGCCCTCCAGGCCCCGCCGAGCTACGGCGACGCGCTAGCGCTAGCGGCCGAAATACTGGGTAACTGGAAGACGCTCGCGCACGTCTGCGCCTGCGAACGCGCCGCCGCCAGCAAATGGAAGAAGTCCGGCCTCCTGCCGCCGCAATACTGCCGACTGGTCGAAGCGGCCACCAACCGGCAAGTCACCGCCGCGATGCTACGCCCCGATATCTTCGGGCCGCTGACCCAGGCGGAGCACCGCTTCGTGTTCGACGCCATCCAACCCGCCGCTTAGTGCGTTTCAGGCACGGCTTAGATTCCGTGACGAAGCGCCCTTGGGATCCACCCTCGCCCACGGCGCTCGAGTTCACCGCCGGCGAAACCCTGCCACTCGTCTCCGTCGACTACGAGCCGGCCGCGCGCGAGCAACTGCGGATGTCAGGCTACGAAGTGCCCGACCGGCTCAAAGCCAATACCCACACGCCCGGTGGCCGCCTGCGCGATCCCAACGACAAAGGCATCCAGCGCGCCGGCTACTACTACTTCCATACCGAGCCGTTCGTCCTGCTGGTCTGGGGCACCTGGAAAGACTGGCCACATACGCACGTGTGGACCCCCGCCGGGGCCACCTCCTTCGCCACGCTCAGCCCCGGCGAACAACGCGCGTTCGAAGAAGCCGCCGCGCAACGCCAGCGCGATCATCGCCTGTTCGTCGCCCACGCCATCGAAACTCTGCGCGAACGCTTCCAAAGCTATGGCGCCGCCAATCCCCACCACGGCTACATTCAAGCCAAAGGCATCGAGCCCGTGGGCCTGCGCCAAGACGGCAACCGACTCATCGTGCCCCTGATTACCCTCGATGGCCACCTCATGAGCGTGCAGCGCATCGCCCCCGATGGCACCAAACGCTTCGAGAAAGGACTGCCCGTACAGGGCCTGTTCTTCCAGCTCGGCCACCTCGATCCGAACGCGCCGCCTGAACGCCTCTACTTCGTCGAAGGCTACGCCACCGCTGTGTCCGTGTGGCTCGCGCGCAACCGTAACGCCCTCGTCATCGCCTGTATGTCCGCCGGCAACCTCGCACCCGTATTGAATGCCTGGCGCTTGCGCTTTCGCACCACCGCTTTCCTAGTGTGTGGCGAGCCCGGCGCCGCCGGACCCGACACCGATGCGCCCCTGCACGCCCACGCGCAAGTCTTTGTCGATGGCGATCCCTACAGCGCCCTCGTCGTGCCCCATCTGGCGCCCTAACACGGTTACGGGGTGGCGTCTGCG
>JBPCXK010000821.1:0-5738 GCA_051008635.1 Gammaproteobacteria bacterium | reverse complement strand
CCACGAAGATAGCGGCGAAGTCGGCGCCGATGATCAAGCTCGCGAAAGAAGCATTGACCGGGGTCGAGGACGGTGATCTTGAAAGTAAGTATCGCTGGGAGCAGGGCTTCACTTTTGAAGCGTACTCGTTTGCGGATTCCCAGGAAGCGCGTGATGCATTTGTCGAAAAGCGTGATGCGGACTTCGATGAATAGTACCGGATAAGGCCCATGGACCTGGTTTTTACAGACAAACAAACGGCATTTCGACAGGAAGTTTGCGACTGGCTTGCCGAACACGTGCCCATGGACCCACTGCCGTCGCTCGATACGGCGGAAGGCTTCGAACTGCATCGCGAGTGGGAGCGCACATTGAAGTCCGGCGATTGGGGCATGGTGACTTGGCCCGTCGAGTACGGTGGGCGCGGCTGCGACCTGATCGAATGGCTGATTTTCGAGGAAGAGTACTATCGTGCCGACGCGCCGCTACGGGTCAGTCAGAACGGCATCTTTTTGCTCGGCCCGACGCTGATGGAATTTGGCAGCGATGAACAAAAAGTCCGTTTCCTGCCGCCGATGGCGCAGGGCAGGGAGATCTGGGCACAGGCCTGGTCGGAGCCCAATGCCGGCAGTGACATGGCCGCGATAAGAGCTAAAGCGACGCGCGTTACTGAGCACGGCGAAGACTATTATCTGCTCGAGGGACAGAAAATCTGGTCGTCGCGCGCCGTCTTCGCCGACTGGGGTTTTGGCATCTTTCGCACCGATCCAGAATCGAAACGGCACAAAGGCTTATCGTTCGTGTTGTTTCCGCTCGATATCGACGGCGTCACAGTGAGGCCGATTCGCCAGCTCGATGGCGACGCCGGTTTCGCCGAGATTTTTTTTGACAACACCAGGGTTCCCGCCTCAAACCGACTGGGTGAAGAGGGACAAGGCTGGCACATCGCGATGGCGACCGCAGGCTTTGAGCGCGGCCTGATGCTGCGTAGCCCGGCGCGGTTTCAAAAAACGGCTGATCGCTTGATCTCCTTATATAAGGAGTACGCGGATGGCTTGTCGCCCGCCGTACGTGAGCGGGTACTGGAGGCCTATCTCGATGCCCAGGCGTATTGCCTCAATACCTATTACACGGCATCGCGCCTAATGGCAGGCGGCAAGATTGGTTCGGAAGCGAGCTGCAATAAAATTTTCTGGTCTGAGCTCGATCGCGACATGCATCGCACGGCGATGTCTATCATGGGTGCCCGTGCCGAACTCACAGAGCATGCCGCGGATGCAGTGGATTCGGGGCGTTGGCTCGATGGCTACATGTTCTCGCTCGCCGGGCCGATTTACGCGGGCACCAATGAAATACAGCGCAACATTATTGCCGAGCGCTGCCTGGGTTTACCGAGGGCCTGAGCGTGAATTTCAACTTCTCACAGGATGAGCTCGATTTACGCGACGGCGCGCGTGAATACCTGCGAGGCAGGTGCACGCACGAGGTGTTGCGCAAACTTGTCGAGCAGGAATCCGCGGATCTCGGTAGCTGGCCGGAACTTGTCGAGATGGGTCTGGTTGCATTTCTCGTGCCCGAAGATTGTGGTGGCCTTGGCCTGTCTGATACGGGCTTTGCTCTGCTCGCCGAGGAAGCGGGCTATGTCGCATTGCCTGAGTCCTTGATCGACGTTGCCGGCGTCGCCGCGCCGACACTTGCTGCGCTCGGCAATGAGTCGGCGGCACAAATCGCGGCCGGCCATACGCGTGCCTTGACGCTTCACGGACTCAATCCTTACGTAAATCAACTGACATCAACGGACAGGGTGCTGCACTTTGCCGACGGTCGCGTCAACCTGATTGACGCTGCCGACATCGACACCGCCGACATCGAGAGCATCGATCCGCTACGTCGTTTATCCAAAATCAACACTGCGAATTCGACAACGTTGGTAGTGGGTGATGATGCCTCGCAGCTCTCGGCTCAGGCAGCGCTCAGAGGTGCAGTGTTCACTGCGGCGGAGTTGCTTGGCCTCACTGCCGCGATGATCGACATGTCGACGGAGTACGTCAAAGAGCGCAAGCAGTTCGGTGTTGCGATAGGCACGTTCCAGGCGGTCAAGCATCACCTGTCGACGGCATTTACGAAGCTCGAATTCGCGCGGCCGGTCGTGTATCGCGCGGCGGCGTCATTGGGATCGGTCGATGACCGCGCCGCTCTGCACGCCGCACACGCGAAAATTGCGGCAACGGATGCGGCCATCAATGCCGCGGAAGCGTCAATTCAAGTGCATGGCGGTATCGGCTATACGTTTGAGGCCGACTTGCATCTGTGGATGAAGCGTGTCTGGGCACTTGCGGGACTCTGGGGCGACCGTAACCATCACATGAATGTTGTTGACCGAGCCGTGTTTGACGGTCATGTGCAGCAAGGGCCTGCTGCGACGTTCTAACTCAACGATTTGGCAAGCGAGAAGCAAATGAATCAGGCGTATATTGTTGATGCAGTCCGAAGCCCCACCGGCAAGCGCAAAGGCGGCTTGAGCCGTGTGCATGGTGCGGACCTTGGCGCGCACGTCATTCGCGCTATCGTCGAACGCAACGGTATTCCCGACGAAGATTACGAGGACGTGATTTTCGGTTGCGTCGATACGGTTGGCCCGCTGGCTGGTGATATTGCGCGCACCTGCTGGCTGGCGGCCGGCCTGTCGCAGGCGGTGCCCGGCGTTACGATCGATCGTCAGTGCGGCTCCTCACAACAAGCAGTGCACTTCGCGGCGCAAGCAATCATGTCGGGAACGATGGATGTCGTGCTTGCCGGCGGCGTACAGACGATGACGCAGATTCCGATTTCCTCGGCAATGACACTGGCGACCTCGCTTGGTTTTACCGACCCGTTCTCCGGGTCGGAGGGCTGGGTGGATCGATACGGCCCGATGCCGCCGACACAGTTCAACGGCGCACAAATGATCGCCGACCAGTGGGGCTTCTCGCGCCGAGATCTCGAGGAGTACGCCCTCGAGTCACACCGGCGCGCACTGCAAGCGATGTCCGAGGGCCGCTTTGACAAGGAGATCGTGCCGATCGCCGGCGTCGAAATGGATGAGACGGCACGCGACACCTCGTTGGAAAAAATGGCCGAGCTCGACATCATTCTTGGTTGCGACAAAGTAACGGCGGCGGTATCGAGCCAAACCTGCGACGGTTCGAGCGCCGTGCTGCTGGTGTCGGAAGACGCGCTCAAGCACTACAGCCTGACACCGCGTGCCCGCATTCATCATATGAGCGTGCGTGGCGAAGACCCAATCCGGATGCTGACAGCGCCCATTCCTGCGACCGACTACGCGATGAAAAAATCCGGCATGTCTCTCGACGACATAGACCTCGTCGAGATTAATGAAGCGTTCGCGTCGGTGCCGATGGCCTGGCTGAAAGAGACTGGTTTCCCGCACGAGAAGACGAACGTCAATGGCGGCGCAATTGCGCTCGGCCATCCGCTTGGTGGAACGGGGACCAAACTCATGACGACGTTACTGCACGAACTCGAGCGCCGTGGAGCCCGCTACGGCCTGCAGACGATGTGTGAAGGCGGTGGGCAAGCCAATGTCACGATCATCGAACGGCTGTAACAAAGGAGAGTGAGCAACATGGCTAAGCTTTGCGATGACCGCGTCGTCATCATCACCGGCGCCGGTGGCGGCCTCGGTCGCGCACATGCACTTGCGTTCGCGGCTGAGGGCGCAAGCGTCATCATCAATGACATCAATCTCGATGAGGCGCAGAACGTCGTCGCCGAGATCGAAGCGGGTGGTGGCAAAGCACTCGCAAATGATTCCGATATCACGGACTACGAATCGTCGGGCCAGGCTGTCGCGGCAGCAATCGAGACTTTCGGCGATCTGCACGTCGTCCTTAACAATGCCGGCATTAACCGCGATCGCATGTTCGCATCGATGACCGAGGACGACTGGGATGCGATCATGGCAGTGCACCTCAAAGGGCATTTCTGCATCAGCTCGCACGCTGTACAGCATTGGCGGGTATTGGCCAAAGCAGGCAAAGACGTATGTGCTCGAATCATCAACACGACGTCTGGCGCCGGCCTGCAAGGGTCAATCGGCCAGTCGAATTATGCAGCCGCCAAAGCCGGTATCTGTGCACTAACGTTGAACCAGGCCGCGGAACTCGGTCGTTACGGCATTACTGCAAATGCGATCGCCCCGGCGGCACGCACCGGCATGACTACCGCCGTTGAGTCGATGGCGACTCGGATGGCCAAACCGGAAGACGGTAGTTTCGATTACTGGGCGGCCGGAAACGTGTCGCCATTGCTGGTGTGGCTTGGCTCAATCGAATCATCGACTGTCACCGGCCGCGTCTTCGAAGCCGAAGGCGGCAAATTATCGATTGCCGATGGCTGGCGCTCGACCGAAGGTATCGACAAAGGCGCGCGTTGGGAGCCGGCCGAGATCGGCGGGGCAATCGAACAATTACTGGTCAAAGAAATGCCGGCGCAAAAGGTTTACGGCACCTGAGTCACGATGGAATTCTCGTTCACCGAAGAGCAACAGATGATCCGCGACACCGCGGCATCTTTTCTGTCGGAGGTTTCCGACAGTGACACGATTCGGCGCGCAATGGCGACCGAGCGTGGTTTCGAAGATCAGCTTTGGTCACGTATAACCGAAGAAATGTACTGGCACGCCGTCCACATACCCGAGGACGTCGGCGGTCTTGGCTTGGGCTACGTCGAGCTCGCCGCGATGCTCGAAGAGATGGGCAAACACCTGCTGTGTGCACCGTTTTATTCGACGGTCTGTCTCGGCGTCAATGCGTTGCTCGTAGCAGGCACCGAAATGCAAAAGCAGACATACTTGGGTCAGATCGCAGGCGAGGGGCGCACGGCAACGCTGGCCTGGTCGGGCGCCAGCGGTCGCTGGGACGCAAGTGCGATCGCAGCTACCTGCACACTAAACGACGATGGGGCCGTATTGAATGGCCGATTGCGTTTCGTGCCTGACGGGCACACGGCCGACTTGCTCGTCGTTGCCGCCAGGCAGGAAGGTACCAGCGGCGAATCCGGTGTTTCGTTATTGCTTGTCGACGCCAACGTGCAGGGCGTGGCGCGCAACTGGCTGCCGACAATGGACCAGACGCGCAAACAGGCCGAGATCGTTCTGTCCGACGTGCGGGTAGCCCCTGCCAATGTCATGCGCCAACCGGGCAACGCCTGGCCGTTGCTGAGCCGGGTGCTTGATCTTGCGCGCATTGCGATTGCGGCCGAGCAATTGGGCGGTGCCGATCGCGCACTCGAACTGACCGTCGATTACGTCAAGGAGCGCAAGCAGTTCGGTCGGCCAGTCGGCGGCTTCCAGGCGATGAAACACAAAGCAGCCGACATGATGCTGAAAGCCGAGGCTGCGCGTTCGGCAGTTTACTACTCAGCGTGTATTGCCGATGAGTTTCTGGCTGGTAGGGCAAGGGCCGACGAACTCAGCGAGGCGGCGAGCGTTGCTAAAGCCTATTGTTCCGACGCTTACTTTTTCAATGCCGGCTGTGCAGTCCAAATGCACGGCGGCATCGGCTTCACGTGGGAACACGACATGCACCTGTTCTTCAAACGGGCAAAGTCCACGCAGCTGTTTCTCGGTGATGCGGCATTTCATCGTGAGCGCTTGAGCCGACAATTGCTGGACACGTCGTCATGAAACTGACCTTTAGTTCCGAAGACGAAGCGTTTCGGGAGACGGTCGCCGCATGGCTCGCCGAAAATCTCAAAGG
>JBPCXK010000820.1:0-2838 GCA_051008635.1 Gammaproteobacteria bacterium | reverse complement strand
GTTACCATCTCCGCTCAGACTGACAGAGTGGCCGAAAGTGTCACCCGCGCGCGTATTGCTCCCTTTGAGATACGCCCGCTGAGTCCACATGGCGCCATTACGGCTGAACACGTACACCGCACCGGAGCTATTGGCCAAGTTGTTGGTTTGAATACCATTGATGCCGGTGGCGCTGCTGTCCTCATCGCCGGCCCCCACCGCCAGGGTGTCGCCATCTCCGCTCAGACTGATGGCGCTGCCGAAGAAGTCATTCGCGTCTGTGTTGCTCGCCTTGATGTACGCCTCCTGGCTCCAGTCGCTGTCGCGGCGCCTGAACACATAGACCGCACCGGAGTTCAGCGCTGCGTTGTCCGTTTGAACGCCATTGATGCCTATGGACCTGCTGTCCTCGTAAATAGCCCCCACCGCCAGGGTGTTGCCATCGGAACTCAGGCTGACGTTGTAAAAATTGTCGACTTCCTCGGTATTACTGGCCTTGATGTAGCCGATGCCCTCCGCCAACGCGTCACTCACAAAAGCAATGGCCGAATGGTTACAGCCGGCCGCGTTGCAGCTTTGCAGCAAATACTGGGCGTTCTTGCGGCGATACAGGGACACGATGTGGTCAACACTCTGGACACCCTGTGCAATGTCGTTGCCCACGTGCCTGAAGCCGGAAGCGCCGTCCGGGTTTTCAAGTAACCTGTAGTGGGTCGCGTCACGAACATCGGACCAGGTAAAGCGAAAGGTCTTGACGCCTGGGAACGTTAGCACTGGGCGGGCGGGGCTCGCTGGCACGGCGCCGCCGCTATTGCCACCACTGCTGTTGCTGCCACCACTACTACTGCCGCCACCACCGCTACTACTATCACCGCTACCACCACAGGCGGTCAGCAGCAGTGTGATGAGGATGAAGATCCTACTTGTTGGGCGAGGCCCGGGCCGTATTCTCATATCTCTGGTTCCCTACGTAAATATGATGCCGCCTGCTACGTCCAATGCGATCTCCAGTCGAACAAACCCAACGGTAGTGTGCCCACCCGATCTGCCCGACCAAAGGATGTTAGCGGGAACTATTCATGATGGGCATGCCGCTCATCGGACCGACCGGGTGGTTCGTGAGTAAGGCGCTACCGTTGGTGGACAAGACGCGCGGCCGCGCATCGTGTACCATGCGTCGATTTTTTAGTCACACAGGCGTAAACGGCGCGTCATGTTAGAAGTCAGCTCAATACAGAATCAGATCAAAGACCTGCAGAATCGCGTCAAGGCCCTTCGGGGGTATCTTTGACTTTGACGCCAAATGCGAGCGGTTGGCGGCTGTCCAGCGTGAGCTGGAGGCGCCCGATATCTGGAACGACCCCGACAAAGCGCAGGCGCTCGGCAAGGAGCGCGCACGGCTGGCTGCGGTAGTCGACGCCCTGCGTGAGGTTGAAGACGGCGTCAACGATGCCGGTGAGCTGCTGACGCTGGCGGTCGAAGAGCAGGACGAAGACACCATCAATGCGGTCGTCGCGGACACGAACAAATATGAACGCCAGGTCTCCGATCTCGAGTTCCGCCGCATGTTCAGCGGCGAGATGGACGCCAACAACGCCTTCGTGGATGTTCAGGCCGGCTCTGGTGGCACCGAGGCGCAGGACTGGGCCGAAATGCTGTTGCGCATGTATCTGCGCTGGGGCGAGCGGCGCGAATTCAACACCGAGCTGATCGAAGTGTCGCCCGGCGAAGTCGCGGGCATCAAGAGCGCGACCATCAAGTTCTAGGGTGACCATGTTTTCGGCTGGCTGCGCACCGAGACCGGTGTGCATCGGCTGGTCAGGAAATCACCGTTCGATTCCGGTAACAGGCGCCACACCTCGTTTGCCGCTGTGTTCGTATCACCTGAGGTCGACGACGACATCGACATCGAGATCAATCCGGCCGATCTACGCATCGATGTGTACCGCGCCAGCGGGGCCGGCGGTCAGCACGTCAACCGCACCGAATCGGCGGTGCGCATTACGCACTTGCCGACGGGTGTGGTCACGCAATGTCAGAACGATCGCTCGCAGCACAAGAACAAGGACGTCGCCATGAAGCAGCTCAAGGCGAAGCTCTATGAGCTGGAGATGCAAAAACGTCGCGCCGAGCAACAAGCGCTGGAAGAAACTAAAGCCGATATTGGCTGGGGCAGCCAGATTCGCTCCTACGTGCTGGATCAGTCACGCATCAAGGATCTGCGCACCGGTGTCGAGACAGGCAACACGCAGGCGGTCCTCGACGGCGATCTCGATCAGTTTATCGAAACCAGTCTAAAAAACGGTGTTTGAGCCCTCCAGTGTCTGACCGCGACGAAAACAAGCTCATTGCGCAGCGGCGTCAAAAGCTGGACGCCCTGCGTGAACAGGGCGAAGCCTTCCCGAACGACTTCCGGCGCGATTCGCTGGCGGCGCAGTTGCATGCGCGCCACGGCGCGCTCGATAACGACGAGCTCGAGTCCATTCGCGTACAGGTAGCCGGGCGCATGATGACCAAGCGCATGATGGGCAAGACCAACTTCGCGGATATCCTCGATATGTCGGGGCGGATTCAGTTGTTCGTGCGGCGCGACGCATTGCCGGATGGCGTTTACGCGGCGTTCAAGTCCTGGGATATGGGCGATCTGGTCGGTGCGAGCGGCGTGCTGTATAAGACCAAGACCGGCGAGCTCAGCGTCAAGGTCGATAGTCTGCGTCTGCTGGTCAAATCTTTGCGGCCATTGCCGGAGAAATTTCACGGCCTCAGCGATCAGGAACAGCGTTACCGCATGCGCTATGTGGACTTGATCGTAAACGAGGAGACGCGCCGCACGTTTCGGATCCGCGCGGCGATGATCGA
>JBPCXK010000819.1:0-3345 GCA_051008635.1 Gammaproteobacteria bacterium | reverse complement strand
GCTCCTTCAGAAAATGCGTTGTGAAATCAAATCTCTGCGCGATCATCTCGCCCCGTGGTGAGAAATGCGGGCTAGGCCGGCTTAGGGTTCGCGCCAAAATAAGGTTGCATTCCTCGGCGGTCGCTCCTGCGCGTCGTGCGCCCGCGACACCGGCACATCCGTGTGCGGCGTCCAGGCGCCCGTGCGGCAAGGCGCGAGGGGGGCGAATAGCGGGCCTGGTGTTTAATCGACGAGGCAACACCGCCGCAGGGGATGGATGGGCGGCAATAAATCGGAAGTTGTTTTGACGCGGGCCCTTAGGCAACGCATTGTAACGGGTGCGGTTCTGGTCGCTGCCGTCGTTGCGGGCGTGTTGTGGTTGCCGACGTCTGTCGTCGCGGTCGTTGCGTTGATCATCGTTGGCCTGGGTGCGTGGGAGTGGGCGAGCCTGACACGCCTGCACCAGCCGCTTAACCGACTGTTCTATATTTCTCTCATCGCACTGTGTTGCTACGGTGCCTGGATGGCGATGTCGGGTAACGGAACGCTGTTGCCGAGTGGTGCGCTGCTGCCCGCCGGGATCGGCATGATCTGGTGGATCGTCGTGCTCGTCATCCTGGCGGTCTACCGCGCCGGCACGCGACCAACGCCTGCGCGTTGGCTCGGTCTGCGCCTGTCAGGATTCCCGACCCTGGTCCCGGCATGGATAGCTCTCATCGCGCTGCATGTCCAAAAACCCGTATTGCTGCTATTCATGATGGTGTTGATCTGGATTGCCGATTCGGCGGCTTACTTTGCAGGGACGCGGTTCGGCAAGACCAAGCTCGCTCCTGCGATCAGCCCGGGCAAGACCCGTGAAGGTCTGTTGGGCGCGCTCGCCGGCGCAGCAGCATTTGCCGTACTCGGGCTGTGGTGGCTAGAACTCGAAGCGGGCGTATGGGTCTATTTCATCATGTTATGCTTGCTGATCGTGCTGATGTCGGTGGTTGGTGATCTCTACGAAAGCCTGCTCAAGAGAGAAGCGGGCGTGAAGGACAGCGGCACGTTGCTACCGGGCCACGGAGGCGTTTTGGATCGTATCGACAGTCTGACCGCGGCCGCACCCGCGTTTTTTCTCGGCTGGTACTGGATGGTTTCATGACGAACAGTGAGCCCCGCGGTGTCACCATACTCGGCGCCACTGGTACTATCGGTGTCAATACCCTGGACGTCATCAGACGCAACCTTGCGCGCTACCGCGTGGTCGCGCTTACTGCAAACCATGATGCCAATGGTCTGTACGATCAGTGCATCGAGTTTGAGCCGCAGTTCGCAGTGTTGGGCGACGCCGGTAAGGCGGAAGACTTGGGCGCGAGACTCGCGCAAGCGGGCAGCGATACAGAGGTCTTGCACGGCGCCGCCAGCCTGGAGGAAGTGGCGAGCCTGCCGCACGTGGACATCGTCATGGCGGCCATCGTGGGCGCGGCCGGCTTGCTGCCGACGCTGGCGGCGGCGCGTAGCGGCAAACGCGTGCTGCTGGCCAACAAGGAAGCGCTGGTCATGTCTGGTCAGCTGTTCATGGAGGCCGTGCGCGCCAGCGGCGCCCAATTGTTACCAATCGACAGCGAGCACAATGCCATATTCCAGTGTCTGCCGCCGTCGGGCGATAAGGCGCCCACGGACGCAGGTGTAGAACGCATTTTTTTGACCGGTTCCGGTGGTCCGTTTCTGCGGCGGCCGTTGGCGGAGTTGGCTACCGTCACCCCGGAGCAGGCCTGCGCCCATCCCAATTGGGTGATGGGACGCAAGATTTCGGTGGACTCGGCGACCATGATGAACAAGGGGCTCGAAATCATCGAGGCCTGTTGGCTGTTTCGCGTCGATGTCGAACGCGTCGAGGTCGTGCTGCACCCGCAAAGCGTTGTTCATTCCATGGTGGCGTACCGGGATGGTTCGGTGCTCGCACAGCTCGGCAACCCCGATATGCGTACTCCGATCGCGCACGCACTGGCCTGGCCGGAGCGCATCGCCTCGGGCGTTGCGCCGCTTGATTTCCGCGAGCTGGCGAAGCTCGAGTTCCTGCCGCCACAGTTTGATCGCTATCCTTGCCTGCGTCTGGCCCAGCAGGCCCATGCAAGTGGTGGCACTGCGGCAACGATTTTGAACGCCGCCAACGAGGTGGCCGTCCAGCGTTTTCTGGACGGGCGAATATCGTTTACGCAGATATCGCGCGTGATCGCGCATACGCTGGGTGAAGTAGATGCTGCACCGGCGGATTCCATGACCGACATTCTCGCTGCCGATCAGGCCGCGCGCGACGTTGCAGGGGAGTTTGCGACGATGCACCACACCAACCGGGCCGTAGCGGGTTAGCCATGTCTTTCCTCATCAGCGCTGCCGCCTTCATCGTAGCCATCGGGACGCTGGTTACCTTTCACGAATTCGGCCACTACTGGGTGGCCAGAAAACTCGGTGTCAAAGTGCTGCGTTTTTCGGTGGGCTTCGGCAGACCGTTGTGGAAAAAGATCGCTGGCGCGGATCAAACTGAATACGTGATCGCAGCGATTCCACTGGGCGGTTACGTCAAGATGCTGGATGAGCGTGAGGGCGACGTCGATGAGGCCGATCTGCCTCGCGCCTTCAACCGTCAGGGCGTTTGGAGCCGCATTGCAATCGTTGCGGCGGGCCCCGCGGCGAATTTCCTGCTGGCGATCATTGCGTACTGGATCATGTTTATGGCGGGCGTGAGCGGCGTTAAGCCGGTCGTGGGCGAGATCGCGCCGGACTCGATCGCGGCGCGGGGCGGGCTCGTGTCCGGCGATCAGATCCTTGCGGTCAACGGCCGGGCAACGCCGACCTGGCAAATCACCGGCATTACTCTGATCGACGAGGCGTTGGAGCGGGGCCGGGTGGAGCTGAAAGTCGATGGGCAAACGAGCGGTACCCGATTTTTGACGCTCGACCTCAGCGACACCGCGCAACTGCTGGGAGAAGGCAATCTGCTCGACAAGATCGGCATCTCGCCGTGGCGCTTGAAGCTCGATCCCGTGCTCGGTGAGCTCACCCCCGGCGACCCGGCCGAGCGTGATGGATTACACACCGGCGACAGGATCCTGACGGCGGACGGCGAGCGCATGGAATCGTGGGCCGATTGGGTGGAGCACGTGCAGGGCAGGCCCGGGCAGGCGATCACTGTCAGGGCGGACCGCAACGGCCAGACCGTCGAAATCACCGTTACACCCAAGGCCAAACGGGAGGACGGCGCCACGATAGGCCGCATCGGCGCCCTTCCCCACGTGGACGAAGCGCAATTCGACGCCATGCGCGTGATGGTTCGTTATGGTCCGTTGGCAAGCCTCGGCAGGGCTGTAGTGAAGACGTGGGATA
>JBPCXK010000818.1:0-2748 GCA_051008635.1 Gammaproteobacteria bacterium | reverse complement strand
ACGCATTTCCGAAAGGAGCGGAATACAGGTCTTATTTCCGACGGAAGAAAATACGTTGTGGGATCAAAGATCAAGCGAGGGCTCGTCATCGGGGGGAGAAATGCGGGCTAGGCAAGGGGTGGTAAAGTCCGCCGTTGAACAGGCACATCTTTGGTTCCGGCTAGGCCGGGTTAGGGTTCTGCCAGAAATAAGTTTGCATTTTCGGCGACCAGGCTAGGCCGCCGCGGAGGCTCCCCACGGATGAAGCTGTTGACTTTTGCGACACTCCCGAGCCGCCCCACAAAAAACACAGCTCAATGCAACGCCCGCGACGCCGACTCCGATGCGGCAGGCTTGTCCTGCTCTACCCACACGACATCTTCGATGCCATTCTCGGGCTTGTAACCCTGCACGGCCTTCAACAGCAGACTGCGGATCTGCACGTAGTCGAGCTCCTCGATCGCCTTCTCGAACTGGCGCAGATAACTCTCCACCTGCTTGAGCGGCAATGTTTCTTCCTGGGCGCGCATGATCTTCGGGTGACCGGTTGGGAGATCACTGACGCCGATCAGCAATTCCTCGAACAGCTTTTCGCCGGGACGCAGGCCCGTAAAATGAATCTCGATGTCGCCGTCCGGGTTTTCCTCATCGCGCACCTCGAACCCGTAGAGGCGGATCATGCGTCGCGCCAGTTCCACGATGCGAATCGGCTCGCCCATGTCGAGCACGAAGACGTCGCCACCCTGCGCCTCGGCGCCGGCCTGAATCACGAGCTGCGCCGCTTCGGGGATGGTCATGAAATAACGCACTACATCCGGATGCGTGACGGTAATCGGCCCGCCCTTGCGAATCTGCTCGCGGAACAACGGCACTACCGAGCCGGAGGAGGCAAGCACATTGCCAAACCGCACCATGCAAAAACGCGTGCCCGTAGATTTGCCTGACAGGGCCTGCAGAATCAGCTCGGCGAACCGCTTGGTCGCGCCCATCACGCTGGTCGGGCGCACGGCCTTGTCGGTGGAGACCAGGACAAACATCTCCGCGCCGGAATCGATCGCCGCCAACGCTGCCTGGCAAGTCCCGAGGATATTGTTTTTAACGCCGTCCAGCGGATTGTGCTCGACCATGGGCACGTGTTTGTACGCCGCGGCGTGATAAACCGTGTGCACTTTGAACGTCGACATCACCGACTGCAGGCGTTCGCGGTCACAGACCGAACACAGCAAGGACGTGAGCTCAGCGTCGGAATCGACTGCCTCCACGATTCGTTGCAGCTCGCGCTCTATCGTGTACAAGGCGTACTCACACATATCGACCACGATCAAACGCTGGGGCTCCTGGCTGATAATCTGCCTGCACAGCTCGGACCCGATCGACCCGCCGGCGCCGGTTACCATTACCGACTTGCCGCGGATGTTTGCGTTCATGAGATGCTCGTTGGGCTCCACCGGATCACGCCCAAGAATATCCTCGACGTCGACCTCGCGCAGGTCATCTACACGTTTGACACCCCTGGCGATCTCCGCGACTCCCGGCATGACCATCACATGCACCGGCAGCTTCTCCAGCATACCGATCACATCGCGCTTGCGTGCTGCGCTGATCGAGGGTATCGCCAACAACACGGTCGCAATACGCAAGCGTGGCACGAGCGCTTCCAGCTCGCGTGGCGAGCGCACCGGCAAGCCTAAAATCTCATTGCCCTGCAACTCGATGCTGTCATCGAGAAACAAAGTCGGGTGAAATTCATGACTTTGCTGCAGTGCCATCGCAAGCTGCACACCAGCGTCGCCAGCGCCGTAAATCGCGACCCGCTCGCCTTTGCGCAAACGCTGACGGCGGTCGGTAGAAACCGCTCTGACAAGAAAGCGGCTACCGCTGATCAGTAAAAAGGCAACGATCCAGAAATTGACCCAGATCGAACGAGGCATAAAAATGCCGGCCGCAAACACCCAGACGGCTATACAGATCAGCAGACTCAGGCTGATGCCTTGAGCCAGGGCCCAGTAAGCCCCCGCATTCATGTAACGGATAACAGAACGATAGAAACCGAGCTGCCAGAACACCGGGATCGACACCGCCACAACCAACGGAAAAAGCCAAAGGCGGTCTTGAAGGTACATGAGCCAATTCGATTCAAAGCGCAGCATGAAGGCCAACCAGACGGATAACGACAAGGCAAAGACGTCGAATCCGGCCAGCAGCAACCGTTTCGCGTTGCGCGGCAGGCTCAGAATTGCATTGAGCATGAGAAACCCAGCCCTTTTTTGTTATCGTCCCTGGTTAGCCATCCTGCTCCGGCGAGCCCGCTCCCAGCTTGCTGGCGGCCAGAACCAGCGGCGCGACCGCCACCGCCGCCAACACCGGCCCAAGTTGGCTATATTTAGCAGAAATCCATGCTAAAGGCATCAGCCAGAACAGATTTATCGCGATTACGGCCAGCGTAACCCGCTGGTGGCTGCGCCAGCGCAACGCCGCGTACTGATACGCATGAGTGCGATGCGCCTCATACCAGCGAGCCCCGGCGGTCATCCGCCGCAATAACGTGAAAGTCGCATCCACCAGGAATACCGATAGCAATATCAGCCAGGACCAGACAGGCATCAGCTCCTGCAGCACCGTGAATGCCGCCAAAATCCCAAGCGCAAAACCGAGGAAACCGCTTCCGACGTCCCCCATGAACACCTCGGCGGGCGGCCAGTTCCAGACCAAAAACCCCAAACATCCCGCGGCGAGAACTCCCAGCCATAGCGGCACATCGAAAACACC
>JBPCXK010000817.1:0-10817 GCA_051008635.1 Gammaproteobacteria bacterium | reverse complement strand
GCCGTGCAGCTTGGCAGCCGGGCCGCCGAGCTCATGGCCGAAGAGCTGCGTACGGCGCAGCGCGCGCTCGGCGAGATCACGGGGGAGGTCACGAGCGACGACTTGCTGGGGAGAATCTTTTCGACCTTTTGCATCGGTAAGTGATTACTGCACAACGACCCTCACGGGCCGAATGTGATAGCTGTGGCGCGTTTGCGCATGGTCGAATGCAGCGACCCACATATAGAGCGGTTCACCGTGCTCAAATGCGACGTCGTATTTGGATCCCGTGTCGAGCCTGCGCTTCACTTCCATGCGCCACCAACCGTCGCGCCACGTCGAGGCCGCGTGCACGTCACCCCGGTCACCCCGGTGGTTGCCCTTGAGCAGCACTGACGGCATGACGGTGCCGACCGGGTAGATATCGCCTGTGGCCGTGTAGGGTACCGTTTCTTCCAGCTTCAGCCAGAATTCCCCCATGTCGCCCGCGCCGGGGTTGAGGTTTACCGGGCCCATCCTTGTCAACACGGACGGGTCTTTGGGCAATCGCTTCGGCCTGATGATATCGTCGTTGAACTGCTCCCAGTTCATCGTGTACCCACCGCCCGTGTTCGGGTCCTGCGTGTAGCCTCCGGTATAACGCTTCTTGTTCGGGTTCAGGGGCATGGGCGGACCGAAATAGTTGTCGTCAATCTGCCCCATGGCGACCGAGCCGGTGCGCACGGACTTCCAGTGCCACACGTCTACGATCTGGCCGTTGTTGGTGTAGTGGAGCCCGCGCCCGCCGGTGGGACCTGGCTTGTCGTCAAGCGGTTTCCGCCCCAGCTGGACCGTTCCGGCGGCTACATTTCTCGCTGTGTTGGCCCACATTACCGCGAATTTGTCCTCGTAGTAGAAATCTTCGTCCTGTCTTCCGTACTCGGTTTGCTGCACTTTCCAGCCGCCAGGCGTTTTCACCAGCGGCAGATGCTTCTGGCTGCGGGTGTCGTCACGCCAACGAAACAGGGTGTAGAGATACTCCCCGTCGTGCACGGCGTTGATGTTGACTGTGACTTCCCCGTCGTCGTGGTTGGCGCCTCGCACGGTGTGTATGCGCACGCCCGGCGCGTGCTCCCAGACAGCCTCTTGCGGTCGCCCGTCCAGCGCTGGCGCCCTTGCGACGTAGCGCACGTGTAGCTCCGGCAACAAAGTGCGTTCCAGCACAAGCAGCGCCGCGCCCCCGTACCCTGCGGCGGCCAGCGCGACCAGTGCGGCGCTCCCATAGGCGGGACGTGGGCTGAGAATTTTCAGCACCCGCATCAACCCGCCGTGGGCGATCTGGGCGCCAACGTGCAGGGCGATGTACGCAAGGAGCAGCCAGGCCGTGTAGTAGTGCACCGCCAGTAGTGTTTCGTGCCGCACGAATGGTGGCATCAGATAGTGAACCACGCCTGTGGCCGACGCCAACAACAACAACGTAAAACCAAGCCAGTAGATCAACACGTTCACCACCCGCAACCGCTGGCGCGGGCTGCCGGTAACGACGGATGTCACCCGCGCGCGATTCAGCGCAATGCGCGAGCGAACGCCAGACACTATCAGGAAGACGATATACGCAATACTGACCAGCGCCAGTGTGAAACCAGCCCAGAGGTGCCAGCTCATGACGTCACCCTGTGGGAGGATTCCCTCGAACGCACGCGCCCAGGTTGACTCTGGCCGGTCCGCGCTGATTCTAAGACCCGTTAGAAAGCTCGCCATCAGCGTTGCGAAGGTGACCCAGTGCAGTGCCGCGGTAAATCCATCTGTCCGCTCGCGTTTGCGTTTACTCATTGGCGGCCCCTCATCTATGCTTACCTGACTTGCGCCCACCGAATCCCGCCCAACCGCCCCCCGGCGACAACCTTCGGGCACAATTGGGAGCACTATCCCAAACACAAACAGTCTAATTCACTACCGAGTCACGTGCTAAGCACCCTGCCGTGCTCGTTGCGACGTATCGGACGAAGGCGACATTCGGTGGGACAAGTGGAGAACAAAGCGCAAGCGCTAGACGTATCGCCTGATCTTGCTATGCTTTACGCGCACAGCCGCGCTGCCCTGCTATGCGATTCACACATGAAACCGGAATCTTCGACACGCAGGATCGGTTTTCGCCACTGGTATGAACGCCAGCTGTGGGAGAGCTTTGCCTGGCTGGTGACGGGCTTGTTGAGCGGGATCGCAATCGCAACGATCCTGGAAGTTGTCGGCCTGCGCACGACGGGTCTGACGCCGCTGGTGACGCTGGCTACGGTCTATGTTGTCGGCTTGCTCGCCGTCGACGCGTTTCGTCGTTTCTTCAAGATTCTCTCGCACGCGCAGCATTGCGCCGGCGCCGCCACGTGCGCGCGCTGTGGCGCTTACGGTTTGTTCGAGGTGGTCATCGAGCGCGGTCCGATTCCGGCAAAGTGCCGCAAGTGCGAATATCGTTGGACCATCGAATAAGCGAGACATAGCGGCATGAACTGCGATGACGCCATGTCCGGGTCGACCATCAAGCGCGACGAAACCGAGACCGCGGTCGACGCCGTGCGCGCATTGCTGAAGGCGGGATGCGTTGCTCGTGCGGAAATCGAGTGCGATCGCATTCTGGATCAACATCCGGACCATCTGGAGGCGCTCAGATTCAAGGGCATCTGCTGTCTCGAGAGGGGCGACAAGCAGCGCAGCCTCGAAACATTCAAAGACCTTCTGCTCCGGTCGCCGGACAACGCCGAGATCTACACCAACATCGGCAGCGTCCACCATGCCCTGAAGGATTACGAGCAAGCCGTTACCGCCTACGAAAAGGCCCTCTCCCTGGCGCCTGATCTCAGTGTGGCAGCCAACAATCTGGGCAATACCTATCAGGCGCTCGGTCGCGACCGCGACGCCATAAGGCTCTACCGGCGGGCGCTGTCGTACAACCCGGGGCTCGCACAAATTCACAACAACCTCGGCAGCGCGCTCAATAACGTCGGCGACACAAATGCCGCATTGAAGAGTTTCAACAAAGCGCTCGAATTGACGCCCGCTTACGCCGATGCATGGAATAATCTGGGCGCCTGCCTGGCCAGGCTGGGCCTCATCGAAAGCGCCGTCGCGGCCTACGATAAGGCCCTCGATCTGAACAGCCGTTTCCCCGGCGCGCTGAACAACAAGGGCAACTTGCTGCTGGCCGCCAGGCAAGCCGCCCCGGCGCTGCGCTGCTATGAGAACGCGGTCGCGCTGGACCCCGAGCTCACTGAGGCGTGGAACGGACTGGGCAACGCGCAACGCCTTGGCGGCCGGCTGAGCGATGCCGTAGAGTCTTATCGCAGCGCCATCGCCCTCAAGGAAGATTATGCGCAGGCCTGGAACAATCTCGGCCTGACTCTCGCCGACCAGGGGTTGCTCGACGACGCTATCGACGCCTTTCGTGCGGCGTTACAAATAAAGCCCGGCTATTTTCAGTGTCACAGCAATCTGCTGCTTTTCCTGAATTATCAACCGGCGCTGGATGAACAGGACCTCGCCGCTGAACATCTGAACTGGGCGCGATCGCATCAGAAAAAAGCGGCGACGGAACGGCGAGCGAAGTCGTCCAGCAAGAGTCGGCTCAGAATCGGCTATGTATCCGCTGATTTCGTCCGCCATCCCGTAAGCTACTTTATCCTGCCGCTGCTCGAGCATCACGACCGGCGCAAGTTCCGCGTTTACTGTTACTCAAACAGTGTCGCCGAGGATGACGTTACCGAACAATTAAAGACGCATTGCGAACATTGGCGAAGCATCAGCCATGTCCGGGATGGGGCGGCAGCACAACTGGTTCGCGACGACGAGATAGACGTGCTGTTCGATCTGTCGGGGCATACGAGCGGACATCGCCTGCAGTTGTTTTCCCTTGGGCCGGCGCCGGTACAGATAAGCTGGCTCGGCTATCCGCATACGACCGGCCTGGACTGCATGGACTACGTGCTGAGCGACAAGGTGAACCTGCCCGACAGACTACAGGTTCACTACTCGGAACGGATCGCCACACTCGACTGCCGGTGTTGCTACCAGGCGCCGGCTTATGCACCGGACATCGGCGCACCGCCGGTGCTGCGAAACGGCAAGATTACGTTTGGGAGTTTCAGCAATCCGGTCAAGATCAACGCTGCGCTCGTCTCGCTGTGGAGCCGGATATTGTTATCGGTCAGGGGCTCGACGCTGGTGTTGAGCTGGAAATCGCTGAGCGACCCATCGATTGCCAACCGCCTCATTGACATGTTCCACAGCAATGGTGTCGATGCCTCCAGCATTGAGCTGCGCGGTGGAGTGATAAAACACGAACAGGTACTGGCGGACTACAACGACATCGATATCGCCCTCGATACCTATCCGTTTTCCGGCGGCCTGACGAGCTGCGAGGCCTTGTGGATGGGTGTTCCCGTCATAACGCTCGCCGGCGTGCGGCCGGCATCGAGACAAACCGCGGGCTTTCTCTCGACACTGGATCTGCACGAATTGATTGCCTCGAGCACGGACGCTTTCGTTGAAAACGGCATCCGACTTGCCGGCGATCAGCAAAAGCTGGCGACTATTCGACGCAGTCTGAGAGAACGCATGACCGGCTCCGCCCTTTGTAACGGCGAACTGTTTACCGGGCATTTCGAGCAGACCTTACTGAGAATCGCCCGCTCGCACCAGCTTGCTTGAAGCTGCGTGTCCGGGCAAGGCGCTGCCGCGTCCACGCGGATGGACTACCTGGTGGCTTGTGCGTCTCGCCATCTCAACATCCGTGAATATGTCACTGCGCCTGTTTGGTTTGTCGGCTATGCTAGCCCGCTTTTCTCACCACGATGACGGCGCTGGCTTGATCTTTGATTCCACAAGGCATTTTCTTCAGTCGGAAATACGACCTGTATTCCGATCTTTCAGAAAATGCCTTGTGAAATCAAATCTCTGCGCGATCATCTCGCCCCGCGGTGAGAAATGCGAGCTAGCCCGCATTTAGTCGCGACACCCACGGTTGCGACGCTTCAAGTGCGACGCGCCCTCGAGAACATCAATTGGCTTGCTCACCCAGGAGTATGTGTTGTGGAATTTTTTGACGACATCCTTTCGATCGAGGATCAGCGCAACATACTGGACACATTTACCTCCTCCCATTTTCCCTGGTACCTGAGCAATTCGGAGCTGCACTGGACTGCCCCGGTTCAATACCACAACAACAATAAAGATGCCTTTACTCAGGAAGGCCTGCAACTCGTGCATACGTTTGTGCGAAATGGCGAGCTCAACACGTCCCCTGAAGGCTATGCTTTCGCGCAAACCATGCTGAAGATGTTTTCCGAAAAGACCGGTACAAAAATCGACTCGATAAAAAGAGTGAAGGCCAATCTGCAGCCGAAATGTTCTGACTTTACGCCAGATGGCTACAACACTCCCCATGTCGACTTCGACGAGCCGCATCAGGTTCTGCTGTACTACGTGAACGACTCCGATGGCGACACCTTCATATTCGACAGAACCCCGGATGGCGACTTCCAGGTGCTGAAAAGAATCCCGCCCAGGCAGGGAAGATTTGTCTTGTTTGACGGCGCCCACTACCACGCCGGCAGTCACCCGCAATCACATGACCTCAGAATCGTTCTGAACATAGATTTCGTGTAGTCCGGCAGGGCGGTCACTCCCGCCCCAGTGTTCGCCGCAAGGCCCTTGCGAAGATAGCGCGTATAATGCCGCGGCCATGAATCAATTCGATGTCATCGTCGTTGGCGGCGGACACGCCGGCACCGAGGCCGCTTTGGCAGCCGCGCGCATGGGCGCGCGCACGCTGCTGCTCACCCATAATATCGAGACCATCGGTCAGATGAGTTGCAATCCTGCCATCGGCGGGATCGGCAAGGGTCATCTTGTAAAAGAGATCGACGCGCTCGGCGGCGCCATGGCCAGGGCCGCGGATCGCGCCGGCATTCATTTTCGGATCCTGAACCGCCGCAAAGGCCCCGCCGTGCGCGCGACGCGTGCGCAGGCCGACCGCGTGCTGTACAGGCGGGCCATTCGCAGCATCGTCGAGAATCAGCCGAACCTGAGTCTGTTTCAGCAGGCGGTCGAGGATTTGATTGTGGAAGGGGAGCGCGTCATGGGCGTCGTCACGCAGATGGGTCTGCGCTTCAGCGCCCCGGCGGTGGTGCTGACCGTCGGCACGTTTCTCGGCGGCAGGATTCACATCGGCGAGCGCAATTATCAGGGCGGCCGCGCGGGCGATCCACCCGCCATCGCGCTGGCCGAACGCCTGCGCGCCTTGCCGTTGCGCGCCGGGCGACTGAAGACCGGTACGCCGCCGCGCGTTGACGGACGCACCATCGACTACAGCAAGCTCGCCACCCAGCCGGGCGATGAGCCGGTACCGGTGTTTTCGTTCCGGGGCAATGTCGCCGAGCACCCGCAACAGCTGAGCTGCCACATCACCCGGACCAACGCCCGCACGCACGAGGTAATCGCCGCTGCACTTCACCGCTCGCCGCTCTACAGTGGCGTCATCGAGGGTACGGGGCCGCGTTACTGCCCGTCGATCGCGGCCAAGGTCGTGCGCTTTGCGGGCAAGGACTCGCACCAGATCTTCGTCGAGCCCGAAGGCCTGGACACGCACGAGGTCTACCCCAACGGCATCTCGACGAGCCTGCCGTTCGACGCACAGCTCGCGCTCGTGCGCTCGATCAGCGGGTTCGAGCACGCCCACATCACGCGCCACGGTTACGCGATCGAGTACGACTTTTTCGATCCGCGCGATCTCACGCCGAGTCTGGAGACACGGCACATCGAAGGGTTGTTTTTCGCCGGCCAGATCAACGGCACCACCGGTTACGAGGAAGCCGCGGCGCAGGGGCTCGCCGCGGGTGTCAACGCGGTACGCAGGCTGCGTGATGCGCAACCGTGGTGCCCGCGTCGCGACGAAGCCTACATCGGCGTGCTGATCGATGACCTGACAACGCTCGGCACGGCCGAGCCCTATCGTATGTTCACCAGCCGCGCCGAGCACCGTTTGATATTGCGCGAAGACAACGCGGATTTGCGGCTGACCGCGACGGGACGCGAGCTGGGATTGGTCGGCACAAAGCAATGGGAAGCGTTTGCGCGCAAGCGTGAGCTGATCGAGCGCGAGCAGCAACGCCTGCGCGACACGCGGATTGGGCCCGCGGACCGACACGATCTCAGCCGCGACCATCGGCTCGTCGACTTGTTGCGTCGCCCGGACATCAGTTACGCGGACTTGCTGGCGATTCCCGCGGCCGGGCCCGGCGTGCAAGAACCCGCCGTGATCGAGCAAATCGAAATTCAGGCGCGCTACGCGGGCTATATCGAACGGCAACAACAGGAGATCGAGCGCACGCGTCGACATACGGAAATGCGGCTTCCCGCCGACATCGATTATGCCGGCGTTTACGGGCTCTCCAACGAGATTCGCCAGAAACTGGGCGAGGTGCGCCCCACGACCGTAGGGCAGGCGGCGCGCATTCCCGGCATGACACCCGCGGCGATCTCGATACTGCTTGTACACCTCAAGAAGCGGCGCGCGACCGGGCGGCCGCCAGCGGCCGCCGGCGGTGCGGGCGCCTGACGCCGACTCGGGCGCGGTCTTGCGCGACGGTCTCGCGGCCCTCCAGCTCGAACTCACCGACCGCCAGATCGACCAGCTCGCCGCCTTTGTGCGGCTGCTGCGCAAGTGGAATGATGTCTATAATCTCACCGGGGAGCGCGAGCCCGCGCGCATCGTACGCAAGCACCTGTTGGACAGCCTGTCGATCTGTGAACATGTAAGCGGGCCGCTCGTCAGCGACATAGGCAGTGGCGCGGGGTTGCCCGGCATTCCGCTGGCCATCGCCAGACCGAAGCTGCGCTTTATGTTGATCGACGCGAACGGTAAAAAGAGCCGATTTATGCGCCAAGCCGTAATCGAACTGGAATTGCCGAATGTGGAGGTGTGCCGGCAACGCGCCGAATCCCATACTCCTGGCGAACGCGCCGCGACCGTTGTCAGTCGCGCCTTTGGTCCGCTACGCCGGCTCGGGGAGGTGGCGGGCCATCTGCTGACAACGAACGGCAGGATTCTGGCGATGAAAGGCAGATATCCGGATGACGAACTGCAGGATTTGCCATCCGGTTTCAGGGTGGAGGCGGTCCACCGCATCGAAGTTCCCGGGCTGCGGGACGTCCGCCATCTGATCGAGCTGACCCGGAGCTAGCGTGTCGAGCACACTGGCCATTGCGAACCAAAAGGGCGGGGTCGGCAAGACCACCACCAGTGTGAACCTGGCCGCTTCCCTGGTCGCCACCCGGCGGCGGGTGCTGGTGGTTGATATGGACCCGCAGGGTAACGCCACGATGGGTAGCGGCGTAGACAAGGCAGACGTCGAGGTCACCAGCTCTGATGTGTTGCTGCAACAGGCGGTGGTCGAGGACGGGCTCATGGTCACGGAAGCGGGCTACAGTCTGCTGCCCGCCAATGGCGAGCTGACCGTCGCCGAGGTGGAGCTGCTGTCCGTCAGCGGCAGGGAGTTTTTGTTGCGCAAGGCGCTGGCGCCGGTCAGTGAACGGTTCGATTATGTCCTCATCGACTGCCCGCCGGCGTTAAACACGCTGACGGTCAACGCCCTGGTCGCCTCGATCGGCGTTATCATACCGATGCAGTGCGAGTATTATGCGCTCGAAGGTTTGAACGCCCTGATCGGCACCATCGAGCGTATTCGTCAACAAGCCAACCCGGAGTTACATGTGCAAGGTCTGCTGCGCACCATGTTCGACCCCCGCAACAATCTGTCGCAAGACGTATCCGAGCAGCTGACCAGTCATTTCGGCGAGCGCGTCTATCGCACGGTCATCCCGCGTAACGTGACGCTCGCCGAGGCGCCCAGCCACGGTCAGCCGGTTTTGTTGTACGACAAGACCTCACGCGGCGCGCTTGCCTATCTGGCGCTGGCGGGCGAGATCCTGCGCAGGGAAGCGGCATAGCTCGTATGGCCAGGAAACGCCGCGGCCTGGGGAGCCTTGGGGTTGACGCCCTGCTCAGCAGCGTATCGTCAGCGCGCGAGGATCCTGCAAGCGAGGAGTTGCGCCTGCTCCCCATCGAGTCGCTGCGGCGCGGCCAGTATCAGCCGCGTAACCACATCGACCCCGCAGCGCTGGAGGAGCTCGCCGAATCCATCCGCGCGCAGGGCGTGGTGCAGCCGGTGGTGGCGCGCCCCGTTGCCGACGGCTTCGAGCTGATCGCCGGCGAGCGCCGTTGGCGCGCCGCGCAGCTTATCGGCATGGCCGAGATCCCGACCATAGTCAAAGAGATTCCCGATCAGGCCGCAGCGGCCATGAGCCTGATCGAAAACATTCAGCGCGAAGATCTCAATCCCCTGGAGGAGGCCAACGCCTTCCAGCGGCTTATAGAAGAGTTCGAGCTGACGCATCAGGAGGTCGCCGACACCGTCGGGCGCTCACGCACGGCGGTCACGAACATCCTGCGCCTGCAGGAGCTGCAGGAAGACGTGAAGGCGCTGGTCAACGCCGGCGAGCTGGAGATGGGCCATGCCCGCGCGCTGCTCGGGCTCCAGTACAGCCGGCAGTCCGAAGCAGCGCGTCATGTCGTGGCGCGCGGCATGTCGGTGCGCGAAACCGAACGGCATGTGAAGTCCTTGCTGGAAGGCGCGTTCAAGACACCCGTGCCCCCGGCGTCCCCGGATCCGGACGTCGAGAACCTGCAGCGGTCGTTATCGGAAAAATTGGGTGCGCCGGTGAGTATTCAGCACAATCCGAAGGGCAGGGGGAAGTTGGTGATCAGGTACTCGAGTCTCGATGAGTTGGATGGGATTTTGATGCACATTAAGTAACCCACCCGCAAGCTTCCCACGCAAAGCGTGGGCGGCTAAACTACCTGATGCGCACACAGAGTGGCAAAGCCAGGTTGCCACAATGATGGCCTGCCGGTCTTGCTTAACAGCAAGGGCCGGCAGGCGAGAGCCACTGACTCTAAGGGCGGCGGTAAATATCCAACAGGACCACCGCCGCCCTTGAGATAAGTACCGCGGCTACGAGCAGGCCCCAAAAGGCGCCTCCCGAGAAAAAGACCACGGCAATTCCCAGCACGACGTCCAGTATGCCCTCAACCAACAGGACGTAGCTTGCATCTCTTCCACTCTCAGCCAGAGTGGAAGACATCAGCTCGCCAATCCCTTGTCTAATGTACCATCCGAGGGCTGCGAGGGCGCTGAGATAGAACAACCCTTGCACGAGCCAGGCGAGGATTTCCATATACCACCTCCTTGTGGCGCCGCCAGCGTGTTGCATCATGCCCGAACGGGAACCCATCGCCGGCGCCCACCTCGGTTTCGCGAGATGGGCTGGGCGATGGGTGGACGCCTGCGCATGCTAGCGCCAGCGCCGGCAAGTCGCCCACACCAGGACAGCGGCCAAGCCCAGCATGAACGCCGCCTCAGTGCGAACCTCTTTGCTAAGGGGGGTAACAAGGGACAGAAATCCCACCACCAACGCAACCGCTCCGGGTGCTTTGAGATTCATCATGAGACTCTCCTTTGTAAACATAAACCCCTGAAAAGAGATTTACGGACGAGCGCGGCTTTCGCCGCTTGCACAAACGTGGCCCGACGTGGTGCGATGCTGACACGGTGGCCAGCAGGTGTCCGTCATTGCCGGACACGGAAAAATCGGTTTTCGTTTTGCCGCGAGTGAGGCGCTATCAGCACTCGTTCGCGTTACATGCCTGAATAAGCCCGGGCAGAGTCAGCGAGCGGTGATTATCCAGAAAAGGCAGGGCCGAGATCGTCGCCCGGACAGGCCCGCAGGGACGACACTCGGTCATATAC
>JBPCXK010000816.1:0-5034 GCA_051008635.1 Gammaproteobacteria bacterium | reverse complement strand
AGCCCTCGCTTGATCTTTTATTCCACAACGCATTTTCTTCAGTCGGAAATACGACCTGTATTCCGCTCCTTCAGAAAATGCCTTGTGAAATCAAATCTCTGCGCGATCATCTCGCCCCGTGGTGAGAAATGCGGGCTAGCGCCGACGTTACCCTCAGCCAAAGCATCGTGAATGCGCGAATGGCCAAGACACATTCCGTTCAACGAACGATACCGGCGGATCATCCGAGCCTCGCCGGGCATTTTCCCGGTCATCCAGTGGTGCCCGGCGTGGTGTTGTTGGACGAGGTTGTCAGCGCCTACCGGGGTATGCGCGGGCCGGTGAGTCTAACAGGCGCGCCAGTAGTCAAGTTCATCAAACCACTGCTGCCGGAAGAGTCGTTCTTGATCGAGTTACGTGAGCCCCAGCCGTACCGTGTGAAGTACGAGTGCCGCCGCGACGGCGAGCTGGTCGCGCAGGGCAGTCTGAATTTCGCCGCCGCGGACGGCGTCTGAGGACCACGGACGTGTTGGCGCGAGTGAGTCGACGGGCTTTCGCTTTTGCTTTGCTCGTTTCGACGAGTGGATCGCAAGCCGCGGACTGGTCACTGGACCGGCTGATGCAAATGCTTGCGTCGGTCGAATCGCGGCAGGTTCAATTCAACGAGGAAAAACATCTTGCTGTGCTCGACGATCCGCTGCGCTTGTCCGGCACGCTGAGCTACCGTGCGCCGGATTACCTGCGTAAAGAAATAACGTCGCCGCGGGAGATCTTTGAGGTCAGCGGCGATGCGCTGAACATCAGCAGAGGCGGCAAGTCCACGGCTATCACTTTGGGCGACCAACCGGTAATCGCCGCCTATGTTCAGTCGTTCAGGGCAACATTCGCCGGGGATCGGCAAAAGCTGGAGCAACATTACATACTGAGGCTCGACGGCGACGAACAGGACTGGAGCCTGTCGCTACTTCCGCGTGCGGCGGACATTAGTGCCTACATCCGGGCGATCACCGTCCGCGGCAGCGGCCAGGAGTTGCTCGCGATCGAAACGCTTGAAGCCGGGGGCGACCGCACGATCATGACTGTCGGTCGCGCTAACGATGTGGATGAAGTTCAGCTCGATCTCGTGAGCGAGCCCGAGCGAGAAGCACACGGGGAATACGGTGAGTGACGGACTTGCCGCTGCCGAACTGGGCGCACCCGATCCGCGTTTGGCGGAACTGCTGCTCGACTATCCGCGGCACTGGTTCACAGACAAACTTTATCGTAGTAGCGAGCTCGCACATCATTACTGTGGCGAGCTCGTCGTCAAGTTGCTCCATGACCTGGAACTGGCAAAGCAGCTCCGCGCCTGGTCGTCCCCGGATTCGCTTCGCGAAGCGCGCGGGTTTTCGTCCCGGTTCGAAAACGCGCTGGCGTGGCTGCTGGCGTTTGCCTGTGAGAACGATTTGCTCGAAAGGCAAGAGCAGCACGGTGTTCGCCGCTACCGTTTGCATGATGAATTGCGCGAGCCGCAACTCGAGAATCTGCGCGAGCTGGGTCTGGCGCTCGACCCCGGCAATGCCGCAACGCTCGATTTGCTCGACGCGGCGGCCCAAGCCTATCCCGCCGTCGCGACAGGCGCCGCCAGCGGCGAGCAAGCCCTGTTCGGCATGGGTCAGATCAACCTCTGGCTTGCCTATTTCAACAACGAACATGCGCTCTATGCGATCAACAATCGCCTCTGCGCGGCGGCGGCCGCAAACCGGCTGGCCGACAAAAAACGTTTGCGCATTCTTGAAGTCGGCGCGGGGGCCGGCAGTGGCGCCGAAGCGCTTTTGCAAGTGCTCGCCGAACGCGAACTCGCCGATCGTATCGCGCAATACACAATCACTGAGCCACAAGCCTTGTTCCGCCGCCGCGGGGAACGGGCGCTCAAGACACGCTACCCGAATCTACCGCTGGCATTCCAGTCGCTGGACATGAACGAGCCATGGAAAGCACAGGGCATTGCGCCGGCAGGATTCGATCTCGTGTTCGCGGTCAACGCCCTGCATGTCGCGAAGGACTTGATGTTCACGTTGCGTGAGGCGCGTCAGTCGCTGGATAGTGGCTGGCTGGTCGCGGGCGAGTGCCTGCGACCGTTTGCAGGGCAGGCGCTCTACACCGAAATGATGTTTCAAATCCTGGACAGCTTCACGGAAGTTCAGCTTGATCCCGCATACCGGCCCAACCCCGGATTCCTCACTCCCGAACAATGGCGCAGCGCTATTCGGCAGGCGGGCTTCGAACAGGTCGAGATCACGCCCGATCTCAGCAGGATCCGCGAGATCTATCCACGCTTTGCAACGGGCGCGGTCTGCGGATGCTAGCTTAGCTAGTCCAGAGCGTAACCAACCTTTATGGCCGCAATTCTCAGGGCGGTCAACATGGCTGGGTCACCGAGCGCGCGATGAAAAGCTGGTTGATGAGGAATGGCGCCAGCGAGTTCTGCTCGCTCGTTCAGTGCAACTGCGGGCGCATTACCGTGCATTGAGGACGGGTAGTAAAGACCGTGAAGCATGGGATAGGCCTCGTAGAATCCTCGGGCCCAGTTTCGCCCTACAGGACGCGGCCCGGACATAAGACCCATGGAGGCCCCAGCCCGCGTGGCAAAGACGCCGGTCAAGTCCAGCAGGACGATGGCCGCCTCAAGGTCAAAAGCAACCAGCCAGGGGTCGCTGCGCCAGCGGTCAACTCGTCGCGTTTTCTGGAAAACCTCTGCCAGACAGGTTTCGATGCTCGATGCGCCGTAGAGGATCCCACGTTCCTGTCTGGTTGGCTGCCCTCCGTGACCAGACACGTGGTGGTCGAATCGGCCGCCAGCGGGTCCGACAAAGCGAAAGGAAGACCAGGTGATAGGGTGGTTACCCCCCCGAAAGTACACACGCCAAACGCGTTTTCCGACGGGAAGTTCTTTTAGCTCTGGTTGAAGTTTCTGAAGTCGCTGCTGGGAAGGTCTGCGCGGCACTTTGGCCATAGCGTTCAGATGTCTGAGGCCGCCCGTACAACCGGTTCAACGGGGAACCCGCCTTTCAACCAGGCCAGCGGTGACAAGGTCTGGCCCGCTACCGTCTCCAGGTCGGCTTCCGGCAGCGTGTACCACCGATAAACAGCCACCGGATGCAACTCTGGATCCAGAACAGCGTTGACCTTACCGATGTTGGGAATCAGCCCTTCATCCTGGAACTGGAACTCCGGAATTTGCCAGCGCCCATCGACGAGAACGCCATACAAAGTTCGATTGCCGAGCATTTGGCGGATCCGGCTGACGTTGACCTTCAGTCGCTCAGCCGCCCCCGTCGTGCTCAGACTCGTCCTCAACAGCGCCGCATATTCAGCGGCGGCGTCCGCCATCGGGTCCGGGCCGGGCTGCTCCTCCAGCACCGCGCCCCCGGAGCGGAGCACACTCGCCTCGGCCTGCGTGAGCTCACCGGCTGACTCCGCGTACAGACTCCGTCGCATGGTACCGATTGCCCGCACCATAGCTTCATTAAGGGCTTCCGGGGGCTGAGCTTTCAGCCCATGCATCTGGAAGTAGTGGAGCGCTTCTTTCTGCACTTCAGTGGCCATAGACTTAACGAGTACTAATGACATTAGAAGTCGTTAGTCTAGCATGGCGCGCCTCTGTGGCAAGTGATTTTCCGGGGTTGTTGAAGATAGGATGGGGCTTTCTTCGCTGTTGAGCCTGACGCCAGAGGCTTTCGCGGGTATGACCATCGACATTCACCAGGCAGAGAACGCCAATCGTACGCTCGTGCCATGCGCAAGAGGTGGGCCGCATTCCATGTAAGCATTATTGACACATTAATCAGAGAGTCCTGCAGTCGAGGCTGGTTGCGTTCCACGCGTTTTCCGGCATCGCAGAATCCGGGGATGACAGGCAGGGTAAATTTGTTCTCCGCAGTCAATGCGCGAGAGCCGGACAAGTATTGTGAGTCATTGCGAGGTAGTCAAAGACCAATCGCGTGTTGAAGGTGAGTTCGCGCATTTTCTGGGCGACATTACGTACGCCTTTGCTTTTGATCACGCCCACGGCGAAACGCCGCAGACGCGTCATGTTCTGCGGCCCGTGGCCTTTACAGATGCGGGAGCGATCTTCGTCGAAGTTCCAGTCGAGGACGTAATGGCAAGAGTTTTCGATGCACCAATGGGCGCGGTTGGTGTTGAGGATCTGCTGGGGGCTGGCTGGTGATGCCGTAGGCGATGTCGATGGAAGGGGTCGCGGTCTTTTTGTTGATGCGCTGTCGCTCGATGACGAAGGCCTGGGCGACATGAGGGAAATCGAGATAGTGGCTGAGTTGATCGCTGACCCAGATTTTACGCGTTTCGATGCGGCCATGCTCAGGGGCGGTGTGTTCGATGTAGTCGGGGGCGTGGCGATCGCGGAACAGCAAGGCGATGTCGTCGCGCGTTCGAAGTTTTTCGAACAAAGAATAAGACACCATGTTACCGTCAAGCGTGTAGTAGCCGACACGATAAGACTCGCCTTGCTCAGGGATTGCTGGGTCATCACTGCAGGTAACGATGATTCCACGCTATCCAGATTGCCGACAAGGGCTGTGCAACCGCCGCCAGTATCAACAGCAGCGAACTCGATAGGATGCTTCATCTCATTGAACTTTCCTAAACCGGCTATGCCGGGTTAGGAGGAATTGGTTTTGTTAGGTTAAGGTATTGGGTGCAATCGGACCGCTTACACATCCCTCAGGCGCATGTCACCTCCTGCCAAGTGCCGAACGCCTGAGCACGAAACACACGATAGTGGAAGGCGCGCATAAGATGGCGACCCACTCGGAATAAATTCTGAACGCGGCCGTGGACTGAGAGAAATCATTGCGCTTGCCCGGGTGATTTGAATCCGCGCATCTGGCGCTCCTGCTCTCGCGTAGGCTCATGCGACAAAACCGTTTTTTTTAATTGAAATCAGTCGCTTAGACGTTTTTGGACGAGAACTAACTAGCTAAGCTGGAGTACCGCACCCAACAATGCCGGCCGTTTGAGTGCTATTGGGAACCGACGGGCTGCAAGGGCTTCCCC
>JBPCXK010000815.1:0-9062 GCA_051008635.1 Gammaproteobacteria bacterium | reverse complement strand
GGCCAGCCCCGAGCCCAGCACAACCGCCAGCCCGCCTAGCACGAGCAATTTGTAAGCACCTGGATCGAATGCGCGCGAGGACAGAGCGGAGAACACCAGCGCCGGCAGGAATACGTCCATGTTGATGATGTTCGCCGCGTCCATCGGGGGCCTGCGCGCCCGGCCGTAGAACCAGCCGACAGCGACAATCAGAATAATCGGGAGAACGATTCCCGCGATACGGGTGAACAGGCTTTCAGCCATCAGGCTGTTTCACGTGCGGGCGCGCACTTGGAGTGCTGGCACTTGATGGACGACGGCTCTTTAGTGCCTGAAATGCCGCATGCCCGTGAACACCATGGCCATGCCGTGCTCGTCCGCTGCCGCAATCACCTCATCGTCGCGCATCGACCCGCCAGGCTCGATGACTGCACTGATTCCGACTTCGTGCGCGGCATCGATGCCGTCGCGAAACGGAAAAAAAGCGTCCGAGGCCATTACCGCGCCCTTGACGTTCAGGTCTTCGTCGGCGGCCTTGAGTGCGGCGATGCGCGCGGAGTAGACGCGGCTCGTCTGACCGGCGCCCACGCCGATAGTCTGCGCGCCACGCGCGTAAACAATCGCGTTGGATTTGACGAACTTCGCGACCTTCCACGCGAACAGCAGATCGGCGATTTCCCGCGCGGCTGGCCTGCGTTTGGTCACGATTTTGAGATCGGCCTCGCCCACCATGCCGAGATCGCGATCCTGCACGAGCAGGCCGCCGTTGACGCGCTTGAAATCGAGCCCGCCCTGTGGCGCGGTCCATCCCCCACAGGTGAGCAGCCGCACATCTTTTTTGGCGCTTATGGTCTCCACTGCCGCCTCGGCAACTGAAGGCGCAATGATGACCTCCACGAACTGGCGATCCACGATGGCGGCGGCGGTAGCCGTGTCGAGCTCGCGATTAAACGCAATGATCCCGCCGAAGGCCGAAGTAGGATCGGTTTGAAACGCCTTTTCGTACGCTGCGCGAATGTCCTCGGCCACTGCCACCCCGCAGGGATTGGCGTGTTTGACGATCACACACGCCGGCCGCTCGAATTGTTTCACGCATTCCAGCGCCGCGTCGGTGTCGGCGATGTTGTTGTAGGACAAGGCCTTGCCCTGCAACTGCTGTGCTGTCGAAACAGATGCCTCGCGCAGTTCGTGCTCGCGGTAAAAGGCCGCCTGCTGGTGCGGGTTCTCGCCGTAGCGCATGTCCTGCACTTTCGTGAACTGCTGGTTGAAGGTGTGCGCGAATGTTTCGCGCTTACCATCCGCGCTTACGCCGCCGAGATAATTCGCGATCATTCCATCGTAACGCGCGGTGTGCGCAAAGGCTTTTGCCGCGAGGGCGAATCGCGTGTCTGCGCTGACGCCGCCGTGCTCCCGCAATTCGCGGACAAGCAGGTCGTAGTCAGCCGGGTCAACGACGACCGTAACAAAGGTGTGGTTCTTTGCTGCGGCGCGCACCATCGTGGGGCCGCCGATGTCGATGTTCTCGATCGCTTCGGCAAGCGTGCAGCCGGGTTTCGCGATCGTGGCTTCGAACGGGTAAAGGTTGACCACGACAAGGTCGATCGGCGCGATCTCCTGGTTTTGCATTACGCCGTCGTCGATGCCGCGCCGCGCCAGAATGCCACCGTGAATCTTCGGGTGCAGCGTCTTGACCCGCCCGTCCATGATCTCCGGAAAACCCGTGTGATCGGAGACCTCGGTGATGCTGACCCCCGCCTCGCGCAAGGCGCGAGCGGTCCCGCCGGTGGAAAGGATTTCCGCGCCAGCGGCGCTCAGGGTCCTGGCGAAGTCAGCGATGCCTGTTTTGTCAGAAACGCTGATCAACGCGCGCCGGATGGTGATGCGGTCGTTATTGGCCATGGATGAGCTCGGAGGCGGAAGACAAAAGACAGACGACAGAGGACTGTATCAGAGGACACAGGACAGAAGACTGACCAGATCGCCTGCCTCTGTGTCATCAGTCCTCAGTCTTGTGACACAGTCCTCTGTCCTCTGAACAGAATCACTCCATCCCGTACTGTTTCAGCTTTTTGCGCAGCGTGCCGCGGTTGATCCCCAGATAGTGGGCAATGCGTGTTTGATTGCCGCTGCAATACTCCATCATGGTTTCGAGCAACGGCCTCTCCACCTCTTCGATGACCATGCGATAAAGATCGTCGGGTTTTTGGCCATCGAGTTGCTCCAGATAGAGTTCGAGGGCAATCTTGACCGCATTGCGTAGCGGCTGTTTACGCCGTTCCCGCCCGGTTGCCGGAGTTGACCGTTCCATGACCCTCACGCCGCCGACCGCCATTCATGGCATTCAAACCACGCGCAAACCAAACTGGTCTGCGCAGCGGCGCTGTCGACCCGCATCAGCCGGTCGCGCAGTTGTTTCCCAACGCCGTGATGTTTGAGATACCAACCGATGTGCTTGCGCGCGATGCGCACCCCCCGTTGTTCCCCATAGAACGCGTACAAATTGTGTAAGTGATCGAGCATGATTGCTTGCACCTCATTGGCTGAGGGTTCTTGTAGTCGACTGCCTGTGCACAGATAGTGATTTATCTCCCCGAACAACCACGGTCTGCCCTGGGCAGCCCGTCCAATCATAATGGCATCGGCGCCAGTGCTTGCCAATACCTTTTTTGCTGATTCCGGGGTGTCTACGTCGCCGTTGGCGATCACCGGGATTGTGACGCTGCGTTTTATCCGGCGGATGGTTTCGTATTCGGCCTCTCCCTTGAACCCGCAGGCGCGCGTGCGGCCGTGGACTGTGAGTGCGCTCACGCCAGCGTCCTCGGCGATATGCGCGATACGCGCGCCATTACGGTGCGCCGGGTCCGAACCGGTGCGGATCTTCAGTGTTACCGGGGCTTCAACCGCCCGCACGACGGATTGGAGTATGCGCGCCACCAGCGGCTCGTCTTGCAGCAGCGCGGAACCCGCCATTGCGTTGCAGACTTTCTTCGCCGGGCAGCCCATGTTGATGTCGATGATCTGTGCGCCGCGCTCGATATTGAGGCGCGCGGCCTCGGCCATCATAGCCGGGTCGGCGCCCGCTATCTGCACCACTCGAGGCTCGGCTTCGCCATCGTGGTCCAGCCGGCAGCGCGTTTTGGCGCTGTTCCATAGACGTGTATCGGAGGTGATCATTTCCGAGACGGCCATACCAGCGCCCAGGCGTTTGCACAGCTGCCGGAACGGCCGATCCGTCACGCCCGCCATGGGCGCAAGAATCAGGGGGTTGGGGATTGAATACCCGCCAATTTGCACTGCGTGTGTGGGGCTCGCTAGAGGAAATCGAACTCGAAGGCCATTGCGTTACTGCCCGGATCGACCAGCTCGAGTTGCATGCTCACGGGCGACTCGGGCTTCATCAGCGGGATGTCCTGCACCAGTGTACCGGCGACGTATTCCTCGGGCCTGAAACGGCGGCTCGCGATTACCCTGCCTTGCACATTCGTCAGTGAAATCTGCACGACCGGATAGGGTTGCGGGAAGTCGGCGTGATTGATGAGCGTTGCCACTACCATCAGCGCGCTATCTTGATTCGGATGAGAGTAGATGTTGCGGCTGACGAGTTCGATCTTGGAGGAATCGATTCTGGGCGCTATGTCGCAGCCAAGCGTCGCGCAGATCCGCACAAGAGGATTGTAGAACTGCGGATACTGGGCAAGGCCCGCACGGTTATGGTAGATACCCTGCACAGTCAACAGCAGCACGAGGGCTGCGACCCCTGCTCCGAGGGCCGACGTACGGGCGCGGCTGTAGCGCCGCGATGCCGCACGTGCCTGCAAATCCTCCAACAGCACGCTGGGTACCTCTTGCGCAGTCACCGGCCCCGGCTGGCCGACCTCAGGCTCCTGTCGCGAGACGTCCAGGTTGAGTTGCTGGGCGGCCGACCGCACGCCGTTCATCAACGTAGGTTCGTTGATCGGCACTACGGTGTCTGGCGCGATAAACCGCTTGTTGGTGGTTTGGGGCTGCGCAGTCTCCTCGAGCACAACTTCTGCTACCGGCTGATGTTGGCGCTCGTGGTAGACCTGAATCGCCTCTGCAGCCGAAAATTTCGCTGTGCTGGCCTCGCGATAGATCGATGGCGGTTGCTGGGGCTTCAGCGATTTGGCGGCGTTGAATACGCCTTTACACTGGCCGCAACGCACCATGCCCTTGGCCGCTGCAAGCTGCCGCGGCGCGACCCGGAATACGGACTTGCAGTGAGGACATTCGGCGTGCATGGCTATTTCGGCGGGAGATCGTGATTGCGGGTCGATCGACTACCTAGCCCGCATATCTCACCGCGGGGCGAGATGATCGCGCAGAGATTTGAATCCACAAGGCATTTTCTGATCGAGCGGAATACGGGCTGTATTTCCGAGTGAAGAAAATTCGTTGTGGATTCAAAGATCAAGCGAGCGCTCGTCATCGTGGTGAGAAATGCGGGCTAGGAGAAGCGAATCATGGTTGCTGGGGCGGTGTCAGGCGTTACTGCGTTCGGAAATTATACGGCTGCGGTCCGAAGCGACAAGTGTCTGACTTCGGGCGCTGGCTGGCAAGTGGCAGGCGCGGGAAAATTCCCATGCGTTACCGATCCAGCGCCAGCCGGTTGTTCCGCAAACCGTGCAACAGCGTCCAACCTTTGCTCACGGTCGGCTCGAGCATCGCGATCATCTCGCCCCGCGGTGAGAAATGCGGGCTAGAGCCCGAGTTTCTTTTCCAGATAGTGAATATCGGTGCCGCCCTCCTGAAAAGCGGCGTCACTCATGATGTCGCTGTGTAGCGCGATGTTGGTCTCGATACCCTCGACCACGATTTCACTCAGCGCACCGGCCATGCGCCGAATCGCCGCCTCGCGATCGTCGCCCCAGGTGATCAGTTTGCCGATCATGGAGTCGTAGTAAGGCGGCACGCTGTAGCCGTTGTAGACGTGCGAGTCCATACGCACGCCGGGCCCGCCTGGCGCGTGGAACTGGGTGATGGTGCCCGGCGAGGGGATGAAGGTGCGCGGATCCTCGGCGTTGATCCGGCACTCGATGGAGTGTCCTTTCAGGCTGATCTCCTCCTGCCTGCGTGACAGCTCCAGACCCGCCGCGATTCGCAATTGCTCCTTCACGATGTCTACGCCGGTGATCACCTCCGTGACAGGGTGTTCCACCTGCACGCGAGTGTTCATTTCGATGAAGTAGAATTCGCCATTCTCGAACAAAAACTCGAACGTGCCTGCGCCACGGTAAGCGATCTGCCGGCAGGCTTCCGACAGACGTTCGCCAAGCCGGTTGCGTTGTTCCGTAGTGATCCCCGGCGCGGGCGCCTCTTCGATGACCTTCTGGTGGCGGCGTTGCATCGAGCAGTCGCGTTCCCCGAGATGGATCGCATTGCCGCGTGTGTCAGCCAGCACCTGAAATTCGACGTGACGCGGTTTCTCGAGGAATTTCTCCATATACACCGTGTCGTTGTTGAACGCGCTTTTGGCCTCGCTGCGCGTCAGTGCGATGGCGTTGTGCAACGATGCTTCGGCGTGCACGGTGCGCATGCCGCGCCCACCCCCACCTCCCGCGGCCTTGATAATGACCGGGTAGCCGATGTCTTTCGCAAGCTGCTGGTTCTTCGCCGGATCGTCATCCAGCGGTTCGTTGTGCCCCGGCACGCACGGCACGCCCGCCTTGGTCATCGCCGCCTTGGCACTGATCTTGTCGCCCATCATGCGAATGGTTTCTGCCCTCGGCCCGATGAAAACGAAACCACTGGACTCCACGCGCTCGGCGAAATCGTCGTCCTCCGCGAGAAATCCATAACCCGGATGCACGGCGACCGCGTCTGTCACCTCGGCGGCGCTGATGATCGCAGGGATGTTCAGGTAGCTGCTCGCTGCCTGCGGCGGGCCAATACAGACCGATTCATCGGCCAGCTTCACGTGCATGAGATTACGGTCGGCCTCGGAATGCACGGCGACAGTCTTGATATCGAGCTCGCGGCAGGCGCGCAGAATGCGCAATGCGATCTCGCCACGGTTGGCTATGACGACTTTGTCCAGCATCTCTAGGCTGCCAGGTACGTGTGTCCGGGTTGTGCGGTTGAGCCGGCCTGGAGGTCGTTCCACAGTGTGCTCGCGGTTGACAGCTCCGGTTGCTGCATCATTCGATCACAAACAACGCCTGCCCGAATTCCACCGGCTGGCCGTTTTCTGCCTGTACCGAGGCGATCTTACCGGCCTTGTCGGCTTCGATCTGGTTGAGCATCTTCATCGCCTCGATGATGCACAGGGTATCGCCGATCTCGACGGTGTCGCCGACGTCGACGAAGGGCGCGGCGCCTGGTGAGTGCGCGCGATAAAAAGTCCCGACCATAGGGGAGGCGACAACGTGGCCCGAAGGCCGCTGCTCAGCTTGGTCTGCCGGCGCCCCGACGGTTTCTACTGACACCGGCTGCGCTGCAATCGTCATGGGGGCGCTGGCTGGCGCCGGCGCTGCCATCGCGGGCGAGTTGCGGGTGATACGGACCGACTCCTCGCCTTCCTTGATCTCGATCTCAGCGATGCCGGATTCCAGCAGCAGATCGATGAGCTTTTTGACTTTACGGATGTCCATTGCAGATGACTGATGACAGAAGACAGAGAACGGCGTGCTATTACTTTTGGCCGAGGGCGTGCATTGCGGCTTCCAGCGCCAGTTCGTAGCCCTTGGCGCCGAGCCCCAGGACCAGCCCGTGGGCGATATCCGAGAAATACGAATGGTGGCGGTATTGCTCGCGTGCGAACACGTTGGACAGATGCACCTCAATGAACGGTATGTCGACCGCCAGCAGCGCATCGCGCAGCGCGATGCTGCTGTGGGTGAAGGCGGCCGGATTGAAGATGATAAAGGCGACATCGTCGTCACGCGCCTGGTGGACGCGCTCGACGAGGGCGTGTTCGGCGTTACTCTGGAGGGACTCGAGCTCGTGACTGTGCGCCTGCGCCTGTTGCCGCAGTGTGGATTCGATGTCCGCAAGCGTCACCCGGCCGTATTGTTGCGGCTCGCGCGTGCCCAAGAGATTCAGGTTCGGTCCGTTGAGGAGCAGGATCTTCGCCATTTTGCGCGGAAACTGCCGCGATCTCGCGGCAATCGTTCGCTTATGTGATTTTGGCTGGCGATTCTGCCTAAAGTGGCGCGTTTTGTCCAGCTCAGGGGCGGGCCCGGAATCAGAACACGGCACGATCGCCGCAAGATTCAGGGTTTTTTAACCAAATTTCGCGGGATTCAAAGCAACTTTTTGAGTTCGATTTCGAGCGTTTCACCCGACAACTCACCGGGTCGTACAAAGCGGATCGTCCCTTCGCGATCGAACAACACGCTATACGGCAGCGCGCCGAGGCGGTTGCCGTAGCTTCGCGCAATCTCTACCCCTGGCTCCGCGCCGATCAAGAGCGGATAGTTCACGCCGGTTTCCTCGGCAAACTCTCTCACCGCGTCGTGATTCTCCTCGATCGCGATGCCCACGACCTCGAACCCCCGGGCCACGTACTTCTCGCGGACGTCGACAAACTCCGGGATCTCCCGACGGCAGGGCGGGCACCAGGTCGCCCAGAAATTCACCAGCACGACCTTGCCGTCCCACTGATTGACGCTTTGGTTCCTACCGTCGAGATCCGGCAACACGAAGTCCGGCCGGCGCGCGCCCAGCGTGTCGCCTGCGATCAGGTCGGATTTCGACGGCGCCTGCAGCGTGGTCTGGCCGTGAGCGATCCAGGTTCTCTCGATCAGCCAGTACAGGGCGAAGCCGGTCGCGAGGGACGCCGAGCCGACGAGCAGATAGGTGAGTAACGTTCTCCTGGTCAACGGCGTCCCGGCGGGCTCAGAGTTTCGCCACCGCCAAATCCCCCAAAGCGGATTTGACGTGCCGTGTAAAATCACCCGCCCCCATGAAACCCATCACGCGGTACGGTCGTTGCTCCTGGCCGCGGCCGTCATAGAACAAGATGGCGGGTGGGCCGAATACGCCGAGCGTCTTGAGCAGCTGTTGATCCTGCTCGTCGTTGTCGGTGACATCCGCCTGGATGAGCAGGGCGGGCCCGAGCGCTGCCTGCACGTTGCTGTCCGTGAAGGTAAAGGCTTCCATTTCTTTGCAGGTCACGCACCAGTCCGCGTAGAGATCGAGTACTACCGGTTGACCGCGCTGGGCGGCTTTTTGCAACGCCTGTTCGAGACCATTGAGACCCTTGATCTGTGTGAATTCCAGCCCTGCGTGTGCCCCCGGAGTCTGGCCGTCGCCTGCGACCAGCACACCCTTGAGGGGCTGCAGCATACTGTGGCCGCCGGCCGCGGCGCCCACGAGCAATATCGCGCCGTAAATGAACATGACCTGACCCATGCCTTTCCACAACCGAAACCAGCCGGAAGCCGCTTCCTTTATCGCCTCGAAGGCGCCGAGGTAGATACCGGAGACGATCAGCAGCATGCCGGCGAGCACCATGATGATCTCAAACGGCAGGATGCGCTCGAGCAACCAGATCGCCACACCCAGCAGCAATACGCCGAATACTGCCTTGATGGCGTCCATCCAGGGGCCGGCCCTGGGCATGAATTTGCCCGCCGAGGTGCCGATGACCATCAGCGGCGCGCCCATGCCCAGACTCAGCGCGAACAACGCCATGCCGCCGAGCACGCCATCGCCGGTCTGCGCGATATAGATCAGCGCGCCGACCAGCGGCGCGGTCACGCAGGGGCCGACGATCAGCGCCGATAGAAACCCCATCACACCCGCGCCGACGAAGGTGCCGCTTTCCTGGCTGTTACTGATCTGGGTCAGGCGGCTTTGCGCGGCAGCCGGCATCTGCAATTCGTAGAAGCCGAACATCGCCAGCGACAGCAGAACGAAGATGCCGGCGAAGATGCTCAGCACCCAAGGGTTCTGAAACCATATCTGCACGTTCTCGCCCGACAGCCCTACTACGACACCGGCGACCGTGTAGGTGACCGCCATCGCCAGCACGTAGGTCAGCGACAGGAAAAACGCCTTGGAGGTCGTGATTTTATCACCCTGGCCGATCACGATGCCGGACAGAATCGGGATCATGGGGAACA
>JBPCXK010000814.1:0-5626 GCA_051008635.1 Gammaproteobacteria bacterium | reverse complement strand
AGCCATCACGCCCAGATCGGGCGCGAGCGATTTCATTTGCTCCCACACCTCCGGCTTTTTGTACGAAGCGGGCTGCATCACAGGCAGGCCTTTTTCGACCGCGAATTCTTTCAGCGGATCGGGCCGCTGACCCTCTTTCTCCGGCGCACAGTACACGCCGACCACGTCCTCCCCGCGCTCCAGTAAGGCTTCCAGCACCGACTTACCGAACGCCTGCTGGCCGTTAAAGATGATTCGCATACTGTTTGTTTCTCACCAAAGAAGAAATCAACGCAGAAGCGCAAACACACAGAGAGTGCTTCTCAAACTTCCGTCCTCTGTCTTCTGTCTTCTGTCTTCTGTCTTAAACCGCACCTTCTTCTCGCGCCGCGGCAACCTCCGAAGCCGTCATACCGATCTCGCCCAGGATTTCGTCCGTGTGCTCGCCCAGCAGGGGTGAGCGTTCGACCTCGCTCGGCGAATCGGACAGCTTGATCGGGTTGCCGACGGTGACATATTTCCCGCGCGTGGGATGATCTACTTCCACTACGGTGCCGGTAGCGCGCAGCGACTCTTCTTCTGCCAGTTCCTTCATAGACAGGATCGGGCCGCACGGCACGTTCAGCGGATTGAGGATATCCATGACCTCAAACTTGGTCTTGGTCATGGTCCACTTCTCGATTTCCGTGAAGACCTTGTCGAGTTTAGGCAGCCGCGCCTCAGGCGTGGACCATTCCGGATCCTCCAGCCAGTCCTCGTGGCCGATCACTCTGGCCAGCGCCGGGAATGCGGCAGCCTGTGTAATCACATAAGTATAGGCGTCGGGGTCGGTCTCCCAGCCCTTACACTTGACGATCCAGCCCGGCTGTCCGCCGCCTGAGGCGTTGCCGGCGCGTGGCGTGGCTTCGCCAAACTCCTGATGCGGATACTGCGGATACTCCTTGAGCGGGCCGTGGCCCAGACGCTGCTGATCGCGTAGTTTGACGCGGCATAGATTCAGCACGCCATCCTGCATGGCGCAGCTCACGCGCTGGCCGCGGCCGCTTTTCTCGCGATGGAACAGCGCCGTGACGATCCCGAGCGCGAGATTCAGGCCGGTGCCGGAATCGCCGATCTGCGCGCCTGCAACCAGTGGTGGCCCGTCGTCGAAGCCCGTCGTGCTGGCCGAGCCGCCCGTACACTGGGCGACGTTTTCGTAAACCTTGCAGTCCTCATATGGCCCCGGGCCGAAGCCTTTGACCGAGGCATAGATCATGCGCGGATTGATTTCCTGTATGCGCTCCCAGGTAAAACCCATGCGGTCGAGCGCACCGGGCGCAAAGTTCTCGGCCATTACGTCGCAGTGCTTGATCAACCGTGTGAATATTGCCTTGCCGGTTTGCGATTTGGTGTTCAGCGTGACGCTGCGTTTGTTGTGGTTCAGCATGGTGAAGTACAAGCTGTCGACATCCGGGATGTCGCGCAACTGCCCACGCGTGGCATCGCCCGCGCCGGGGTGCTCGACCTTGATCACATCCGCGCCGAACCAGGCGAGTAACTGCGTGCAGGTCGGTCCCGACTGCACGTGGGTCATGTCCAGAATACGGACCCCTTCGAGAGCTTTGGCCATAACTTCCTCTTGAATCTGTCATTACTTGTACATCGTCTGGTTCTTGGTGCCCGGCGCGTACTCCTTCGGATCCACCCAAATATTCACAACCGCGGATCTGCCGCTGGACTTGACCGCTTCACGCGCGCGTTGCAGCGCCGGGGCGATGTCTTGGGCCTCACGCACTTCTTCGCCGTGACCGCCGAGCATTTCGGCGAACTTCGAGAAGGGCACGTCGCCCAGCAGATTGGCGACATCGCCGCGCTCTTCACCGTACTTGGCGATCTGACCGTAGCGAATCTGGTTCATGGCCGAGTTGTTGCCGATCACCGCAACATAGGGGGCGCCGAAACGATTGGCGGTTTCCATGTCGAATGCCGTCATGCCAAAGGAGCCATCGCCGTAGTAACAGAGCACCTCCTTTTGGGGATGCGCGAGCTTGGCGGCCATGGCAAAACCGGTCCCCACGCCGAGTGAGCCGAGCGCGCCGGGGTCCATCCAGTTGCCCGGGTTGCGCGGTTGCACGGCCTGCGCGCTAATGGTGACGACGTCGCCGCCGTCGCCGATGTAAATCGTGTCTTCGCCGAGAAACTCGTTCAGCTCCCAGGCTACGCGGTAGGGATGAATCGGGCTGCTGTCGGACTTGAACAACGGCATGAGCTTCTCGGTCTTGTGCTCTTCCAGCGCTCGCAGCTCATCCAGCCATCCCTGCCGGCCCGCTGCGCTCCTGGCCGTACTGGCGCTGGCCGCGTCGGTCACGGCCTTCATGATGGCGCCCGGATCGCCGACGAGGCCGAGCGAGACGTCGCGGTTCTTGCCGACCGTGCGGTAATCCATGTCGATCTGCACGACCGTGGCATCGGTGCGCAGACGCTTGCCGTAACCCATGCGGAAATCGAACGGCGTGCCGACAATGACGATGACATCCGCCTTGTTGAACGCGTCGCGGCGCGTACGGTGAAAATGATGGGGATCGCCCGGCGGCAGAATGCCGCGGCCCGCGCCGTTGAAATAGGCGGGAATGTTCAGCTTGCGCACCAGCTCGATCGCTGCCTCGTGACCGCGCCCGATCCACACCTGCGAGCCGATCAGGATTGCGGGACGTTCCGATCTCACGAGCAAATCAGCGAGTTTCTCGATGTCTGCCGGGTCACCGATGGATTTGGTCGAGGCGCGATAACGACCAGCCTCCGGCACGACGGCCTTATCCGCAGCGACTTCGCGGTCCAGGATGTCACGTGGGATTTCCAGATAGCTCGGGCCCGGCGCGCCCGCAAAACATTCACGAGCGGCCATGGACACCATGTCGGCCACACGTTCGGTCGAGCGCACGCCGGCTGCGAACTTGGTGATGGGCGCCATCATGTCCACGTGCGGGAGATCCTGCAGCGAGCCCATCCTGTGTTGTGTCAGCGCACCCTGCCCGCCGATATGCAACACCGGGCTCTCGGAGCGGAATGCCGTAGCGATGCCGGTCATGGCGTTCGTGCAACCGGGGCCGGCCGTGGTGACTACACAACCGAGCGAGCCTGTCTGACGCGCATAACCGTCGGCAGCGTGCGCGGCGACCTGTTCGTGGCGCACATCGATGATGCGGATGCCTTCGTCGATGCAGCCGTCATAGATGTCGATGATGTGGCCACCGCAGAGCGTGAAAATGGTGTCGACTCCCTCATTCCTGAGCGCCCTGGCGGCCAAGTGTCCGCCGGAGACGACCTCGCCCGAGCGGTCTTTGGCGGCGAGCGTATCGGATGCGGTTCTGGAAACTTCTTTTGCTGGTGAGGCCATGACTTCTCCTTCGCGTGGGCGAAGCGGCGGGGGTGCGTGGGCTAGTCGAGATAGTCCACGTGTTGCTCGACGTGGGTGGCGAGATTAAGGCTGTGTTCGCGCGCCAGCCGTTCCGCCAGCTCCGTGTCCCGCGCTTCGAGCGCTTCGATGATATGAATGTGATCGATGATCGAGCGGCTGGCGCGGTCATCTTCCGAAATCGTGCGCGCGCGTATGGCGCGCATGTGAACGAACAGGTTTTCGGTTAGCTGGTTCAGCAGCTCGCTGCGGCTCATGCGCACGATGGCTTGATGAAAGCGGATGTTGGTCTGCGAATATTCATCGATGTGCGCCTGCACCTGACTGGAGCCGTCAAAGGTCACAAACATCTCACGAAGGGTCGCGATCTCCTCGTCATCGGCATTGAGCGTGATGAGCCTCGCTGCCATACTCTCCAGCGCCGCCCACACCATGATCATTTCGAGGATTTCCCGCTTGGTCTTGCGCACGACAAAAGCACCCTTGCGCGGCAGTGTGCGCACCAGGCCCTCCTGCTCCAGACGCGCGATGGCCTCGCGAATGGGTGTGCGGCTGACGCCGAGATCGTCCGAGAGCTGGCGCTCGTCGAGCCGCGGTGGCTCGGCATCGCCGTAAATATCCATGCTCGTGATGGCCGCCTTCAATGCCTCGTAGGTCCTGTCCTTCAGCACCGCGGGGGCGTCAACAGGCTGAAGTGCGAGCTTGGTGGTAGACATGGTGGAAAGCGGTTTGCTTGTAACCGAATTGTATAACGTATACTGTATACCAAAATAGTGCAACTCGTTCTCGTGCGTCGTACGGGAGTTCCGCGGAAAAAAAACACGGTCAACCGAGGCACATCAACGCATGAATATCCATGAATACCAGGCCAAGACATTGCTTGGCCAACACGGCGTCGCGGTACCACGCGGAAAGGCGGCCTTCAGCGCGGCCGAGGCAGAAGCAGCGGCACAGGAGCTGGGCGGCCCGGTGTGGGTCGTGAAGGCGCAAATCCACGCGGGCGGGCGCGGCAAAGGCGGCGGCGTCAAAGTCGCCAAATCCGTCGGCGAGGTCAAGGAGGCCGCGCAGCAGATGCTCGGTATGACGCTGGTGACGCATCAGACGGATCCCCAGGGCAAGGAAGTGAAAAGGCTCTATGTCGAAGACGGCTGCGAGATCGCGCGTGAGCTTTATCTCGGCATGCTCATCGACCGCGCCACGAGCCGGATCACGATGATCGCATCGCAAGAGGGCGGTATGGACATCGAGGAAGTCGCGGCCAAAACCCCCGAGAAGATTCTCAGGATCGGCATCGACCCGGCCGTGGGGATGCAGCCTTATCACGCGCGCAGGGTGGCGTTTGGCCTGGGGCTGGAAGGCGCGCAGGTCAAGGCGGCGACCAAATTTCTGCGGGCGATGTACAAGGCATTCACCTCGCTCGACGCCAGCCTGGTAGAGATCAATCCGCTGGTAGTGACGGCCGACGGCGACGTGATCGCGCTGGACGCCAAGATGAACTTCGACGACAACGCCCTGTTCCGCCATCCCGAAATCCTGGAGCTGCGTGACAAGAACGAGGAGGATCCGGCGGAGTACGAGGCGAGCAAAAAGGGGCTCAACTACATCAAACTGGACGGCTCGATCGGTTGCATGGTCAACGGCGCCGGGCTGGCGATGGCGACGATGGACATCATCAAGCTCCACGGCCGCGAGCCGGCCAATTTTCTCGACGTGGGCGGCGGCGCGGGCAAAGACAAGGTCACGGCCGCGTTCAAGATTATCCTGTCCGATCCCAACGTGAAGGGCATCCTGGTCAATATCTTCGGCGGCATCATGCGCTGCGACATCATCGCCGACGGCGTGGTGGCCGCGGCCAGGGAAATCGAGCTCAGTGTGCCGCTGGTCGTGCGGCTGGAAGGCACTAACGTCGAACGGGGCAAAAAGATCCTCGCGGACTCAGGGCTCGACATCGTCTCCGCCGACGATCTCGGTGACGCCGCGCGAAAGGTCGTCAAAGCCGTGCGGGAGGCCGCCTGATGTCCGTTCTGGTCGACACCGACACCAGAGTCATCTGTCAGGGCTTCACCGGTTCGCAAGGCACGTTCCACTCAGAGCAGGCCATCGAGTACGGCACGCAAGTGGTCGGCGGTGTGACGCCCGGCAAGGGCGGCACGAGCCATCTGGACCTGCCGGTGTTCGACACGGTGGATGAGGCCATCAAGGCCACCAGCGCCAACGCCTCGGCAATTTATGTGCCGCCGGCATTTGCAGCGG
>JBPCXK010000813.1:0-5828 GCA_051008635.1 Gammaproteobacteria bacterium | reverse complement strand
GGTGGGGCGTTTCTGTGTCTTCCGTCATGCAGCACACGTAGTGCGCCAGGGTGTCGTAGCACGCCGGGATGCCGAGTGCGCTTTCGCGGCTGTTGGTGTAGCCGATATCGCCCATGCGCAACGAGGTGCCGTGTGGCGAATAATAGGTGTTGGCGTCGAACTCCGGCATATCGGTTGCCTTGTCGGGCAGAAACGACTTGCAGATCGCGGGTGACGCGCCGAAGAGGTAGAGAATCAGCCAGCCGACGCGCTGCAGATTGCGGATCATGCCCAGGTAGGACCCCGAGATGAAGTCTTCCAGTTCCTGACGGTCGCTTTCCTGTTCCTGGTACAGGGGCCAGAACGCATCAGCCAGTGAAAAATTGAAGTGCACGCCCGCGATCACCTGCATCATGCGGCCGTAGCGGTAGCTCAGGCCGCGGCGGTAGATCGTTTTCATCATTCCCACGTGCGAGCTTCCGTACTGTGCAATGGGAATGCTGTCTTCGTCGGCGACAACGCAGGGCATGCTCGTCGCCCAGAGTATTTCGTCGCCGAGTTTGCCGCATACGAATTGATGGATAGCGCGCAGAAAATCCAGTGTATCCGGCTGGTGGGTAAACGGCGGCGTGATGAATTCCAGCAGCGCCTCCGAGTAGTCAGTGGTGATGTAAGGATGCGTGAGTGCCGAGCCCAGCGCCAGCGGGTGCGGTGTCTGCGCAATGTTGCCGTCGCGCGTTACCCGCAGGCACTCTTTTTCGAGACCGGTCTTATTGTCTTTCAACAGCGCGGCCTGGCCGCTGTTTACGAGCCGGCTCAAGCGTCTGTCAGCAGGAAGATACAAACAGAGATCCTTTTAGCAGTGTGAGCCCGGCGAACAGTTTGCAGGAGTATGGTGTAAAATTTGCCGAAAATTCGGCGCGTCCGATTATAGACCAAATCGGCCGCTCCCACGTTCACCAGCCTGATGTCCCGACTTTGTTTGACGCTTTAGACGAAGTTTCGCCAAGAACCGGTTTATTCCGGGTTACACCCGCTGCTACAATTCCGGCAGCAGGGGAAAGGTGCGCTTCCGCACAAACCAGGGGCTCGCGACAAGCAACTTCTCATTTCTCGCCGCCCGTTCATTCCGTGCGGCTGTGTTGCCTCTGCGGTGAAACAGGCCGGTCACTCGCCTCCCCGCGCCTTGCCCGCACCGGCACCCGAACGCCGATAAACAGGAACTTACTTTTGTCGCGAACCCTAACCGCATTTCTCACCACGATGACAAGCCCTCACTTGATCTTTGAATCCACAACGAATTTTCTTCAGTCGGAAATACAGCCCGTATTCCGCTCCTTCAGAAAATGCCTTGTGAATTCAAATCTCTGCGCGATCATCTCGCCCCGTGGTGAGAAATGCGGGCTAAAGCCAAGGTTAGCATGAGCGTCAACCCAAAGGACGTGCCGGCTCTCGCGATGTCCACGGTTGATCCTCCCGCATTGGCGCCGTTGTCCGTCAGTGATACGTATGAATCGCGCGGCTTGCGGCTTGTCGTCAAGTATCTTCAGGATCGTAACGAGCAAAAGCCGGAGCGCAAGCAACACGTGCTGGACCTCGGGCCGGCGGTGATTCCTAACGTTGAGTTCCTGTCGCGCTACAACTGCAGGGTCCAGTTCGAGGATATTACCGACGTCATCAGCAAGCTGAACTCGGCCCTGAAAAGCGAACTCACTACGGTCGAGAGGGTCGCCGACGACCTGTTCGCCCATGATCCGCGCGTGCGCTTCGATGTGGTCCTCGCCTGGGATTTGTTCAACTATCTCGAGCTCGGTGCCATCAAAGCGTTGATCGAGCGTCTGGGCCGGTTTTGCAAGAAGGGTACGGTGCTGTTCGTGTTCGTGCGTATTGCCGAGGAAATGCCGCGCCGGCCGACCACATTCAAATTCGTCGACCACCATCACCTGTTCTACACCGTCGGCTCGCGCAATGCACGGCCTTGCCCGCGCTATAGCGTCGTGGATCTCATGAACCAGCTCTCCGGTTTTACGGTCGTGCGCACGTACTTCATGCCGAACGGCATGCACGAGTATCTGTTGCGATTCCGTTACCGGCCGGGCTGACGTTACTGTCTGCAATCAGCGGGCGTTTAAGGCCGCGCCTTGCGCCTACAGCTTCTGCCGCTCGAGGCCTAAGCCAGAACTTTCCTGCAGCGTCTCGTGATTGCCGATGACTGCCGTGCTGGCTTTGTCCGCCTGCAAGTAAGTGTCGCCAACACGCTTGAGGTCTTCCAGACTGATTTTCAGAATGCGCTGCCGGAAGATGCGGCGGCGTTCCGGCGTGCGGCCGTGCAATGAGCTGTGGAAGGTGTTGATCGCCTCGCCGGCGGGCGAGCCGGGCCGGTCGATGTCAGCCACCACGCCGAGTATGGCTTCTTCGAGCGAGCGTTGTGGGTGGTTGGCCGTCTGCAGCCACTCGGCCGCTGCGTCGAAATCCTCGAGTGTCCCGCCGAGGCGCGGGTCGCGGTAGGAGAAGAAGCGAAACGCGCCGGCATCGGCATTGAAATTCGCGCCGCCGCCGTAGGCGCCGCCTTGCTCGCGAATCGTACGATGCAGATAGCCGTTGCGCAGAAAAGGCCCGAGCACGCTGAGCGCGGCCGCATCAGGATGATCCTGCGCGACCGCGGGATAGGCCGTAGCGCAATAGTTGACCTGAGTGCTTGTCTCCCACGCCTGGCGCACCTGAGCGGCGCCGTTGCCATTTTCAAACGCGAAGGGGCGATGGCCGTTGACCGACGCTTGATGCCAGTGTTCACCGAGTGTTGTCTTGAACTGTTCGTGCTGCGTTTCCTCCGCTACTACCAACGCCCGGCGCGGCGCCTGACGCACCAGGTCGCGAATGTGCTCCAGGCGCTGCGCGAAGGCTTCGAGCCCGGCCTTTTCGTCGAGCGCTTTGTCGAGCGTTTTGAGATGCCGGATGCTGAGCAAGCCGTCCCATTCATGCGCCAGCGCGCCACACGGGCTCATCCCGGCCGTAGCCGCTTTCATGGCAAAGGCGTGGCCGCTGTCGGTCACCTGGCTCTCGCGGTATGCGCGCATCTGCGCGATGAGCTCGCGCAGTCGTGGCAGCTCGTCGAAGCGGGCGGTTTCGAGCGTCTGTTCGAGCAGCTCGGTCACGGGGCGCTGGTTGCGAACCAGCGCCTTGCCTGCAATGACGAAATAACCACTCACGTCGTGTACATCATCGATCGTAGGGCGAACCGATGCGCGCGCGCTCAGACCGCCCGTCACCGCCGCCTGACGCCGCTGCACGCTCAGGTAATCGAGGTTGCCGACTCCCACTTCGGTCAAACAGTCGCAAAACAACGGCAGCTCGGCTGTCGTTTCCGCGTCCAGCGCCGGTAACTCGACAACGATCTGTTGATACACAAGACCGTTGGTCCCCTGCGCGAACCACGTCGCCGGCATGCCGTTGACGTCGTCGTGGGCGGATTCCGGGATCTTGATGTCGGCGGGGACGTCAGCGAGCGTCACCTTGGGAAGAAGCTCCGGATCATCCTCGGCCTCCTGACGTTCCTTCAGCACGGCCGCAAGCTCTACGACTTTGGATTTCTGAGTGTCATCCATCGTATCCTTGAGTTTTTGCAGCCGCGCGCGTTCCTGCGCGAGGCGCTGGTTCGAGAGCTCCGGATCCGGTTTCATCGTCAGCCGCACGCGGTGCGGGTTGTCGAGTAGCCAACGTTGCGTCAGATCTTTGATGAAATTCGGATGCTTGATGTCTTCGCGCAACTCCGCCAGCACGGAGTCGATGTCCAGCGCGGCGGTGGCCTCGCCGCCATGCAGCACCATGGGCAAGGCGCGCATCATGAGCTGCAATCCATACGGAAAGCGTCCGCCGCCGACCTCACGCTGACTCAGCTCGATCTGGTGCAACACCGATTCGACCTGTTCGGCAGGCACGCCTTTGTCGGCAACGTCGTTCAGCACGTCGAGAATCAGTTGCTCGATGGCCTGGGCATTCTGTGGCTCGGCGCCTTCCAGGCCTGCCGAGAACACTCCTTCACTCAACGAGTCATCAAGGCCGCAGACTTCCGACGGTGCGGTGCCGAGATCGGAGGTTTCGAGCGCCTGGCGCAGCGGCGAGGCGCTGTTGTCGAGCAGCACGCCGGTCAGCAGTTCCACGCTCAGCACCTCGCGCGGATCGATAGTCCTGCCCAACAGCCAACCGAGCACGACGTGGGTCTTGTCCCTGAGTTCTTCGTTGTCATCGTCGAGCGCGTACGCGGTCTCGATCTCGACGGGTTTGTCGTAACGCCGCTCGTCCGGGATCGACAGATCGAACTCTCCGCGCTGAAAACTGCTCAGCGCGAGTTTTTCCATCTTCGCCTGATGCGCGCTGACCGGAAAGTCGCCGTACGTCATGAAAATCGCGTTCGATGGATGATAGTGCTCGGCGTGAAAACGCTTGAGTTGTTCATAGCCCAGCGAAGGAATTACGGCCGGATCCCCGCCGCTGTTGTAGTGATACGTAGTGGTCGGAAACAAATTCGACTGCAACTCCTGCCAAAGCTGGCTGACCGGGGAGCTCATCGCACCTTTCATCTCGTTGAATACCACGCCTTTGTACACCAGCGGCGTGCTTGCATCCTTCGGATCCTCGAATTCAACGCGATGGCCTTCCTGACTGAAATCCAACTCGTTCAGATTCGGAAAAAATACCGCATCCAGATAAACCTCCAACAAGTTGTCGAAGTCCTTGCGGTTTTGGCTGGCGAAAGGGTAGGCGGTCCAGTCGCTGGCGGTAAACGCATTCATGAACGTATTCAGTGAACGCCGGATCATCATGAAAAACGGATCGCGTACCGGATAGCGGCGACTCCCGCACAGACTCGTGTGCTCCAGAATGTGGGCGACGCCGGTCGAATCCTGCGGCACGGTGGGAAATGCGACCAGAAAGGCGTTGTTGCCGTCGTTCGACTGCATGTGAAAATGCCGCGCGCCGGTCGGCTCATGCAGATACTCCTGGACCTCGAGATTGAGGGTCGCGACGGGCTGCTTCTTGACTAGCTGAAAGGCGGTTCCGGGCATGGTTGAGTCGTGTCGGCTGAGGTGGATCGCGCATTGTACCTTATCGACCACCGGCCGGAGGATTGGCGCTTCACCCGATTACACAAAGCTGGAGAGGTCGACTTCGATGGTGGGAGCGGCCGGTTCACCTGGCCCGCATGTCTCACCACGGGGCGAGATGATCGCGCAGAGATTTGAATTCACAAGGCATTTTCTGATCGAGCCGAACACGGGCTAGGGCGCAATAGCGAAACACATCGTTTCGAAAATCGGCGGGCTTCAGGGGTGTCGCAAAAGTCAAAGACGACACCTGTAGGTTGGCGCTGAGCGATGGCGAAGCCCAACGTGCAGCGGTATCTCCGGGCACACCCCGTTGGGCTTCGCTGCGCTCAGCGCCAACCTACAGTCTCGATTGAGTTTAACGACACCCCCTTCAGCCGCGATTGTTAAGGTGAGTGACACGGACAATCGCGACTAAAGAGGGTGTCGGAAAAGCCAACGGCACCACCGTGCAAGACCGCTTTGCGGCCCGCTGAAGCCGCTCCCACGATTCAGGGGCATTTCGCCACCAAATACCGATACCGACCACCCTCTCAGAACAACCGCGCCGCAATCCACGGCGGCATTGTGCCCACTACAAGAATTGTGTGCGTAGCGATCGCACAGTACTATGAGATTGTGCACTCGGCCCTCAACGCCGCATCCCAACGAATGCCCTCTCGCGTCATCGACGCCGTGCGGCACTTCGACAGGCGCCCTTCGACTGAATACAATCTCCATCTATAGACAGTGCCGCCGAGTCCA
>JBPCXK010000812.1:0-4096 GCA_051008635.1 Gammaproteobacteria bacterium | reverse complement strand
GGCCTGAGCCGTGCCCGTCAGCACCAAACCAGCCAGCAGCAGCGCCAACGCCACTGGTAAAGCGAGTCCTGTTTTCATTGCTGTACTCCGCCCCGAGTCCAGGGAGCCACCGTCAGGAGCTCTCTTTCGGAAAGACTGACTGGAGCTGCCGCCAGTCGCGGTGTGCAGAGTCTGCGTCCTTGTTCCAGTCTGGATAGGAATTGAGGGTGTCGGCAACTTGCGCCGGCCACCAGCACGGATCGGCACAACCGTACAGGTCGGCCTCCATTGGCTGGCACAGACCGGCCACGCCGCCAAAGCTATCGACCTCCCAGCCGGGATCGAGCGTGGTGCTGCATCCGGCAACGGTCTGCATCGTGTAGACCTCGTCGATATGGCCGCCTTCGATGGCCTTGTCCACGAGCTCGGCTTTCTTGTTGATGGCTTTGAGGTGCTTCATTGAATAGCCCTCCGCGGTGTGATGTGTCGCGCGAAAAATCCCGGGTTGCTTTCCATAATCCTGGTGTAAACGCTGATGCCGAAGTCCACCCAGTCCCGCATGATGTTGCAGTAGTGGTAGGTCGGGCTCAGCGGATCGCTGAAATGCGCATAGGACTCGTGATAGCAGCCACCCGCGCAGAGATTGCGGATGCGGCAGGTTTCGCAGCTCGTGCCGTCGCGGTCGGCGGCGGCTTCCAGAAAGCTGCCCAGACGCGCCTTGTCGATGCCGTCGTCGACATTGCCGTAGGTCGGCAGCTCCGAGCCCGTGAAGCGGTGGCACAGATTCAGCTCGCCGTCTTTATCGACCGCCAGAAGGCCGACGCCCGCGCCGCAGGGCAGCGTCTTTCTGGTGCCCTCGTAGAGATCGGTCATGAGCTGGTGCATATTCGAGAAGCCGATGTTCTCATCGCGCAACGCGGCCTCGAGATAGCGCTCGCCCAGCAGCTTCATGTTGTCGAACACGGTTTGCAGCTCTTCCCCGCCGAGGTTGAAGAACGCTACCTGATTTGTGGTGACAGGGGCAAAGCCGACTTCGAAGAAACCGAGCTCATTGATCAGATGATGATGTATGCCGATCACATCGGTAACGCCCCTGGTCAGCGTTACCCGTGCGCCCACCGGCCGCGAATCATAACGTGACAACAGCATACGCGCCTTTGTGGCGACGACGTCGTAAGTGCCTTTGCCACCTACCGTCAGCCGATGCCTGTCGTGAACTGCCTTGGGGCCGTCGATGCTGATCGAGATACCGAAACGATGCTCGTTGAGGTAATCAACCGTCTGTTCGTTCAGCAGCGTCGCGTTGGTCGTCAACGAAAAATCCGGAGTTTTCCCGACTTCGGCGCATCGTTTTTCTGCATAGTCCACCACTTGCCGGATTAACGGCATGTTGCTGAGCGGCTCGCCACCGAAGAACACGATGTTGACCCGGTCTCGTGACTCGCCCTCGCGCAACAGCAGCTCAATGGATTTGGCTGCCGTCTCGAAGTCCATCTTTTCTCCTTTGGCGGGAGTCGTCAGGTCTTCCTTGTAACAATACGTACAGCCGAGATTGCAGCCGGTGTTGACATTGAGGATGATGGTGCTGAGCGGATATTCGTTGATCTTCAGCGCACGCCGGTCCTCACGCGCAGGGCGTCCGTCGCTGACGACGTCCAGATCGATGAGCTCCTGCAACGTTTCGACGACCTGCGAGGGCGGGAAACGGCCATCAAAGCGCTTGCGCACGTCGTCTGCGGAGACTTCATCGCGCTCCTTGAACAAGTCCAGCATCGCGGCGCCGACCTCATCGAGGTCGAACAAACCCGTCGTCGGGATATGAAACAAGATTCTGCGCTCGTCTACCTGCACATCGTGGGAAGTCATGGTATTGAGTCTCAGACCCATGTACGGCTCCTGTTATCGAATCGGTGGATCGTTCCAACGTTGCACCGTCACAACCAATCGACCATTGCCTTCGACGGTGCTGTCGCCGTCAGAGACTGCTGCCTTGACCGCGAGGTTGCCCACATTATTAGTGCTGTACGGGCGTTGCGGGTTGAGTCCTGCGCCCGCCGGCAGGAAGAGACCACCCGCTTCCATGGTGCCCGCGTATTTCGCGTCGTTCATGCGGGCGGCGGTTTTATTGAAGTTCTCCACCGACCACCTGGCGGGGAAGACGCCTATGCGGATGTCGTCGTCCGTGCCGGATTTACCGTCCGGGCCATTGAGAAATCCTACGGCGTCGAACTGTGCGGGCACGGATGGCAGCGGTCCACCCGCATCGCCGACCCGCGCTATCGTGTAGGCAGGCTGCACCCGCACGGAGTCGATTTTCCGGTAGACCGTAAACAAATCCGTGGCTTGCGCGCCGCCAACGCTAATGGAACGGACACCAGCTGCAGCCGATTCACTCGCCTTGGCCTCGACCAGGATGGTCATCGGGCTTTGTTCAATGACCTTTATTTTAACCCCGTCTCCGAGCTCGACTTTCCCCCTCAGCCCGATCCCGTGCAGCGCGATCTTCGCGGTCTCGCCAGCACGCAAATACGCCGGCTCGACCGACAGCACTCGAGCGCTTGCGCCTTCGGCTTTCGTGCCGTGAATGCTCGCGCCGAGTGAATCTGAATCCTCGAGGAACCAGCGCCCGGTCATTTCAGTGCCGGAAACGGTCAGCACCTGTAACGTCTTTTCTTCGCCCAGTTTCAGCCGGCCCCGCCACTCATAACCGGTGAAGACCGTGGCGCTGCCGGCCCCGGCGGCCTTGCTGCCGTTCCCATACGTAATATCGAGCTCGATCCTGTACTCATCGTTGCCGGACCCGGTAACGCTCAGCGTACCCTGATAACTGCCAGCGCCAGGTCGATGCCCGACGACTCGCCAGGTTCCGATGGGATCAGTTTTTGCCTGCCCTTTCCATTTCGCCCACGCGCCGGTATTGAGCGGGTACAACTCGCCGAGCTTCTTCGGCACTTCCGTGGAGGCGATTTCCCACCAGTTCCGGTCGCGGCCGAGGGCCTGATATTCGGCGGTCGGATACTGACCCAGGTGAAAGTGGGCCAGTTTCAACCACTCGGCCTCGTCGCGGCGTTGCAGGCCGACACGCGCAAACGAGTGGCAGCGTCCACACATCGCGGCCAGATCATCATCGGGGGATGCATCCGTAGCACTGGGCTGGCGCTCGAGGATATAACGCCATTCCTGCGCCTCCTCCGGAGCCAGGCCCTGCGTGTCGGCCAGGTGCTTGACGAGAACGCGGCGTTCATCGGGCGTGACGCTGACGCCGTGAATCAGCATCATGCGCACGATGCTCATGTCCCAGCCTTCGGGGCTTTTGCGCATCTCGCTGATGCGGCTCAGGCCGCCCTCGGCCTGGCGTTGGTGACAGGCGGCGCACCGCGCGTTGAGAACAGACTCACCCTCGTCGGCGGCCTGCGCAAGGGGGAGATTTATCGCTGCCAGAGCCGAAGCAGTGATGAAGGACAAAACGTGGAGCCAACGCTTGCCCATGGAACCTCCTCCTTGTGGATTTTTATTTTCACCATTGAAGTCTGGTGCATGCAATACACCTTTGTCAAACGCCTATTCCCGTTACACATTCCGCGCTCGTTATCGTGAATTCGTGGGTAACAGGCCACGGAAACGCAACCACTCCGCCGCGGTCGCAGCATTTTCGGGTGCCTGCTCGAAATGCCGGGCAGCCAACTCGATCGATGCCGTGCGCGATTGTAAAAAACGTTGCAGCGGGATCAACGGTATACCCGCCACCTGCCAAACGCCGCGCGGGTGGTGTGCGGTCACGACTACTTCTTTGAGCACGATGAAATCATTCTCGATCACGGGCCGTTGCTCGATGCGCGGCGGACTATCCAATGGTGGCAGGTGTGCGGGTTTATCGTCAGGCCACTGCTGCCTCTCGCGCCAGAAAGGGCGTGTAGACCAACGTCTTTCCTGAGTATAAAAATCACGCCCGACCCGGCAATGCCGCAAAAAAGATTGCTCGGCACGTTCCTGAAAGTATTGCCGCGCAGGTGTTGCGTCCTGAGGTCTTTTGATCAGCGTGTTGACGACTGGAGCGGCGGCGAGCGCGGAGCCGATGGCCTCGAACATGCCGTGACCCGACAACGGATCGATCGCC
>JBPCXK010000811.1:0-17784 GCA_051008635.1 Gammaproteobacteria bacterium | reverse complement strand
GAGATTTGATTTCACAAGGCATTTTCTGAAGGAGCGGAATACAGGTCGTATTTCCGACTGAAGAAAATGCGTTGTGGAATCAAAGATCAAGCGAGGGCTCGTCATCGTGGTGAGATATGCGGGCTAGAGAGGAGGCAGACAATTCCACCGGTCAGCATTGTTTTTCGGAGCGCGAGACATCTTTATCCATCGTTCGAAGACAGATGTTCTCGAATTCCCGCGCTGCTTCAGCAAACGAAAAATTCCCCTCCACGTACTTTCTGGCGTCGGTCGATATCCGTCGGCTCAACTCCCTGTCATTCAACAATTTCACTACAGCAGCAGCGAACTCCGCAGGTGAGTCAGCCCTCAGGTAGTGTTTGTTGTCTTCCAGGGGCAGGCCTTCCACACCGATCTGAGTAGACACGACCGGGCACCCCATGGCCATCGCCTCGAAGACTTTGATACGGGTACCACCACCCACGCGTAGCGGTATGACCGATACCGCTGCCTGGCGAACGAACGGCCTGACATCATCGACAAAACCTGTGAACTCCCAGCGCACCCCGGCGGCCTTCGCTTTGGCTTGGAGCGCCGCGGATGGATTGCGGCCAACTACCAGCATCGACGCATCAGGTACTTCCTGCACAACTAGCGACCATATCTCATCCAACATGAATTGGATGCCGTCTATGTTTGCCAGCCAATCCATGGAACCTATAAAAACCACTCGATTGGTACCAGGCGGCGGCAAGTAGTCAAAGAAGTCGGCATCCACACCAGTCCTGATCACAGCAACATTCGTTATCCCAAAAGAACTCCGCATCGCCTCACGATCGCGCTGCGACACAGCAACAACCGTGTCGAACTTCGACAATGTCGCTTTCTCGAAGGCCATCATTTTCCGATATTGACTACGCCACAGAATCCTCATCAGTGGATTGCGAGCTACTTGCACGTGACGACTAAAGATCTCTGCCTCCACGTTGTGTGTGAACATCACGGACGGAATCGCAATCACGTGCGGCGCAAACACCGCAGCGTGCGGAAAATCGAACACCACCAGATCGGGACGTTTAGCAAGCTGCTGAGCCACAGTCTTGCGCCCCTCTGTGGAGCGGTCGGTAGCGACTGGTATGGGTAGCCGCGAGAATAAATGTTTTAACCGGGCGATGCGAAACCACAACCCGCGATGGCTCTCTTGCCAAACAACAAGCCGGTCGGCAACCCCCGAGAGTTCCTTTTTGAATCGAGTCTCAGCATGGGGTGGCGAGGGAGAGATCAGCGTGATCTCGAAATTGCCGCCCTTCAAACCACGCAGGATCTGCGAAGTTCTGATCTGTCCGCCAGTGCTCGCAGGGAACAGAAACCGTGGCGAGACAAACAGCAAACGCGGTTTTACAGCCACCTACATAATCCAGGAGGGCGACAGGGCGTAAAGTGACAGGGGTGCGTGCGCCGACACAGCGCTCACGGTGGGCCCGCGGAAAGCACTTCAGTAAAAAGATCAAGTTGTCCGTGGGTCGTGGACTGCCAGCTAAATTGCTCCGCGTAACGCCGCGTTTGCCCGCGCTCAGGCTTGCTCCTGAACAATGATTGCACTGCGTCCACCAGTGCGCCTACAGACCTCTCCGGCAGTAGTATCCCCGCCTCCGGTGCTGCCAGAATCTCGGGTATGCCCCCGGTTCGCGTCGCGATCACGGGCGTGCCACAAGCGATCGCCTCAAGCAGCACATTCGGCATGCCTTCGGTCGCCGAAGCCACCACCACAGCGTCCACGGCGCCATAATAACGGACCAGCTCCTCCTGTGTCAGCAGACCAGTGAACTTTACCCTGTCCCTTACCCCCATTGTGCAGGCCAACTGTTCCAGGCGATACCGCATGTCGCCTTCCCCAACGACAATGAGGCGCACACCGCAGAGTTGGGTAAGCGCCTCTATGGCGATGTGGTGACCTTTGTTTTCAAAAAGATTACCGACCGTCATCAACGTCGGGTCAGAGACTTCCAAACCGCGGCGTAGTGAATGAACATCTTGCGGCGGCCTAAAGAAATTCAAGTCTACGCCATTACGCAGCACCGTGACTGATGGTGCCGGAACGCCCAGTTTCACAAGCGCATCCTTGAGAGCACAACTCACGGTCACGATGCCGGAGCATTGTCTGGCCGCCTGCAGGATCATCTTGCGTGGCCACCGATGCCTGGCTATGAGATTAACATCGGTGCCTCGCGCGGTAATAACGACCGGCTTGCCCAACCATTCGCCCAGCATGGCAGCGGCCACACCATCCGGATACAAATAGTGCGCATCGATGAGATCGAAGTCATAGCCGGAGTGGATCAGCTTGCGAAACGCTGTTTTCATGGCAGTAGCCATGAAAGTCGGCGCCAACGTCATCCCGACTTTAGGGATAACCACGTACCGCGGATGCATAATCTCGATTCCATGCCGCTGCTCGCGCGTTGGTATGCGCGCAAACTCACCGTATCTGCCGAAACACCCAGCATCGAATGGAAACCAGGGCACAGGCGCGATCACTCTGGCTTCCACTTGTTTCGACGCCAGCAACTGTCTGAGCCGCTGTTCAACAAAGATGCCGTGGCGTGGCTGGATCGAATTCGGATACAGGCTGCTGAAAGTCGTGATCCTTGTCACGATTGATCGCTGCTCGCCAGCAACACCGGACCCCCTACATCGTGTTCCTGTTCATTCATCACGCGCTGTTGAAAACCAGCAAACATCAGCAACGCCCACAATACTGCGCTATGGTCCCTGGCGCCCCTTTGATGCTGGTCAACCAAGCGCTCGAGAAAGCCGGGATTGAAAATACCGCTGTCGGTGAGACTTGAACCGAGCACCGCTTCTCGCACCCGCTGTCGCATTGGTCCCCTGAACCACGATGCAATCGGTACGGCAAACCCCATCTTGGGTCGATACAATATGTCTTGAGGCAGAAATGATCCGAGGGCTTTTTTGAAGATATATTTACCTTCGCGTCCTCTGAGCTTCCACTTGGGCGTCAATCCTGACACCCAGTCAACAAGTTGATGGTCGAGAATCGGCACGCGCACCTCAAGTCCGTGCGCCATGCTGGCGCGGTCCACTTTGGTCAAGATGTCACCAGGGAGATACGTTTTGAAATCCAGGTATTGCACAAGCGACAGCGGGTCAGCCGTGGGCGCACGCTCGACGTGATTCCTTAGCACTTCAATGGCCGGATAACCCTGCAATTCTCTCCGGAACGCATCCGCGAACAACTGAGAACGGAGATTGGCGGGGAAGATCGACACGCTATGCATGTAACCCTCAAGACTATCCCTGGCCAGCGCCTCCAGCGTTGACTTGGCGCGGAGGACCTTCGGCGCCCAGTCGAGTTTCGGGTATATGGACCCGAAGGGTCCAAACAGCGATCTGCGCACGAACTGAGGTAACAAGCCGCGCACCCTCTCTTCATAGGCGTGCCAGCGGTAGCGCCGGTAGCCCGCGAAATTCTCATCGCCTCCGTCGCCCGACAGTGCCACGGTGACAAAGCGACGCGCCAGCTCACAAACGCGATAGGTCGGCATGGCAGAACTGTCCGCATACGGCTCGTCGTATATCGTAACCAATTGATCTATAAGGCTAACGTCCTTCGGATCGACTTGCTGGACCTGATGATCAGTGCCATACTTGCGCGCCACGGCAGCGGCAAACTGAGACTCGTTATACTGCGGGTCGCCGAAAGACACCGCACAAGTTTTCACAGGCTCGTCGGACAAGCCGGCCATCATAGCCACTACCGAGCTCGAGTCCACACCGCCGGAAAGAAATGCACCCAGCGGGACATCGGCGACTAAACGGATTCGTACAGCTTCCCTTAACCGAGCGATAATCTCCTCCGCTATCTCTTGCTCGGCCATTGCCGGGAGGGGCGCAAAGGAAACATCCCAATACTGACGGGGCTGCGGAATCCGCTGCCCTCGGCGCAAAAGCAATGTCGTCCCAGGTGCGAGCTTAAAGACGTTGCGCAGAATCGTTTTCGGATCGGGAACGTAGCCGAATGCAAAGTAGTCCTCTACTGCTTGCGGCTGGATCTCGCGCCGAAGCTGAGGATGAATGAGCAAGGCCTTGAGCTCAGAACCGAAAATAAACTGGCCGTTTGGCAGCTCTGCGTAATAGAGCGGCTTGATACCCAGGCGATCACGAGCCAAAAACAGGGTTCGCCTGGACCGATCCCAAACCGCAAATGCAAACATTCCGCGAAATCGACTAACGCAGGCTTCGCCCCAGTGGCTCCACGCGTGCAAAATGACTTCCGTGTCACAATTGGTACGAAACTCATAGCCCTCTTGCTCCAGCTCCTCGCGCAGGCTTCGGAAGTTGTAAATTTCACCGTTGTAGGTCACCGTTACGGTCTGATCCTGATTGTGCATCGGCTGATGCCCTCCGGAGAGATCGATGATCGACAGGCGTCGATGACCCAAACCAACGCCGGGCTCTGCGTGCAAGCCAGACCCATCGGGTCCCCGATGGGTCTGGCTATCATTCATCCGGGCCAGCAGACTCCTGTCTATCTCACGCCGCTCGCGAAGATCAAATATCCCTACGATTCCACACACTGCAGATTACCTTTTCCCGAAGACATCACCGAGTCATACACACAGAGATAGCGCTCGACCATAGTGGCCAGGCCGAAGCGTTGCTCGATCTGATGTCGATTGAAATGACCGTGCCGTTTCCTCAGCTGCGGGTTATCCAGATAGTTCGTGATGACCCTGGCCACAGCGAGCGGGTCTGCTGCCGGCACCAGCATTCCGGATTTTTCGGAAACCACCAACTCCGGATTTCCACCTACGTCTGTGGCGATTACCGGTAAGCCGCTGGCCATGGCCTCCAGTATCGTGTTGGAGATACCCTCATTTAAAGAAGGCAGCACAAAGACATCGAAGCCTCGCAAAATTTGTGCGATATCATCGCGCGCGCCGGGCAACCATGCCAACTGTGCCGCGCCGCCGGCCTCGAGCAAGTCTCGCGCTGCACCGAGCAGTGGACCGTCACCCACCATGACCAAGCGCAGGCGCTCGCGCGCATGAGGCACGCTATCCAGCAGATGCAAGAACGACCGGACTAGCGTCAGCGGATCCTTCACCTCTTGCATACGACTCACTGTGCCGATTACGACCTGATCCTGCGAAGCAAAATTCGCCACCGGCAGAGTCGTGCGATCACCGTCTACGGGATAGAACTTGCTGGTGTCGACACCATTGTAGATTTGTACAACTCTCTCGCCCGAGATACCAATTCGGGATTTCAACCAGGTTTCCAGGTCGCGGGAGACCGTAACGTAGCAGCCGATAAGTGGGCTGCAGACCTGCCGCAACAGATTATATCTTCGGTTGTGCCCATCCAGATCGAACATATCCCGCCCATGCTCGCCATGTACGCGGTGTCGTACACCGGCCAGCGCCGCGGGCAGCACGCTGTCCAGCGCGGCCAGATTGCGAGTATGCACGATGTCTGGACGCAAGCGACGCAGCAGGCGCCAGAGTCTCAGGTACAGTCCAAGGTCCTTGCCATCACGCTTGTGCAAAGCAAATATGGGAATATCGTGATCTCGAAGACGCTCGCTAAAGTCCGAATAGCTTTTTAAGCAGATGATTGCGTGGCGATAACGGCCGGCCGGCATATGATTGATCAGATTGACCAGGCCGTTTTCCAGCCCACCAACAGCCAGTCGCAGGACGATGTGGGCAACAAGCGGTTCGCGACTCTCCATGTGCTGCATATGAGACAACCCGCTCACTCTGATACGCTGGCGCAGAGTCGGGCTAGTGCGCCCGCTGGCAGACGCTCACCTGACCACCTTTGGCGTTCGAGTTCGTCATGCATTTGCCGATCAATGCATCCAAGCTGCTCATCGAGTGTGCCCAGTTGTGGTGAGACATTACCCGCTGCCTGGCCGCACGGGAGAAACGGGCGCGCTCCTGGGAATTCTCAACAAGCTGCAGTATAGCGGCGACAAACTCATCAGACGTTGAGCCAGTTAACAGATGCTCACCGGGGACTGCGTCTACGCCCGCAGCGGCATGATCACCTGCTACGACCGGCACCCCCATGGCCATGGATTCCAGGATCTTGTTCTGCGTCCCCCGAGCGATGAACAACGGCGCGACTGTCAACGCTGATGCAGTAACAAATGGCCGTACATCGGGCACCGAGCCGGTTACAGTGACACCCGGCCGATCGCCCAGCTTTCTGATCGCTGGTGGAGGTTCAGCGCCGACGATCACCAGCTTGATTTGCGGCCTGCGCTCACGCAATGCGGGAAGGATCGCGCCGCAGAAGTGCAGCATGGCCTGCTGATTGGGGTAATAGTCCATGCGCCCGATAAAGCAGATCTGGTCGGGATCATAAGCTGCGGCGACGGGGGCGAAATAGTCCGTATCCACGCCATTCGGAAACCATCCAGTGCGGGCCTCGGTTTGGTAACTGTCGAGAGTCAGTAGCTCCGCCTTGGTGGTGCAGGTGCAGTAGTCGAACAAGCCCGCCATCTTCTTTTCGTATCGCTGCAGCTTGAGACCTTCAATCAAATATCCGATTGACAGAGGAAAGCGCCGTTGTTTCGAATACAGGAGCCATTTTTGAGAATCCATGTCCCCAAAATCGAGCATCTTGGGAATGTGCTTTACATCCGCAACGTATTGAGCCACAGACGAGCAGTGTACAAAGATGAGGTCGAACGCAGTGTCCGCCAGGGCCGCCTCAATTCTTCGTTGGAGCCGCGGTGAGTAGAAGTACCCCGTACTGGAAGGCATTTGCGTGGGCAAACGCGCCAGCATCCGCACGAGCGCGGCGGACTTACTGATCTGTTCCATAATAAGACGCGCACAATGTTGCCTCAGCCCCTCACCTTCCCTCGCTTCAAAGGTGGAACGCACCAGGGAGGCGACCGTCACATCATGGCCTTGGGCCGTCAGATGCTTGATCATATTGAACGGCCTTATCTTTCCCCCCCGCTTGGGCGGGTAGGGGAACCGATGGCATATATACAGGATCTTCAATGAGCAAGCCCTCGCCGAACATGACAGCCTATCTCGGCAGCGAGGTCGTCAGGACTCCCGCCATCCAGATACATCTGGCACCAGAGTTCAAAATTCATGAGCGAGAGCAAGTGATCAGTATGATCTTCCCGGTTGGCTTCGTGCAAGGCGATAGTTTGTTGCACCGTCTCCCAGCATAAGAGACCACGTCGCTGCACTGACTCTTTGGACAGTACCGTTTTGAGTAATGGCGACAACTCAGCCTTCAACCACGCTCCCATAGGGGCGCCAAACCCGCGCTTCTTGCGCTCCAAAATGTCGTCCGGGAGCAACCCGTTCAACGCTTTCTTCAATATGTATTTGAGCCTGCGCCCCTTGATCTTGTAGCGCGACGGCATATGCGTGCAGAGTTCGACGAGTTGCTGATCCAGCAGCGGTACCCGGCATTCCAGGGACGTTGCCATCGTCATCTTGTCCGTCAGCATGAGCAGGTCGTCCGGGAGCTGGAGGGCGAGGTCAACGCTGCTTAGCAACTGTAAGTAGTCACCCTGATCGGCCGCGGCAAAAGCCTTGTTCAGTGCGTCTTGATCGCCTTCCGTTGGCTTGGACAGCAGCAGTTCCCGGCATTGATCCGCGCTAAACACCTGAGTGAAGGCGCGATAGCGCTGGTCAAACGGCAGGTCGCTGGCGAGCATGAAGGCGCGCGCATATCGCGACAGATTCAGCAGTGGAGAGTGCCGATCGCTTGGTAAGCGATGCGCCAACGGACGCAGCACACGCTGGCGCAGCACGGCAGGCAGGCGCTGATAATACTGACCATAGTATTCGCCGAGGTAGCGTCGATAGCCACCAAACAACTCGTCGCCACCGACCCCGGAGAGAATCACCGTCACTTCCTCTCGCGCGAACTTTGCGACCAGGTAAGTGGTGATGAACGCGGCGTCCGCGAGCGGTTCATCCATGTGCCAGAGCAACTTCGGAAGCAAAGCGGCAACGTCGGGTTTGACGATAATCTCTTTATGCTCCGTGCCAAATAGATCAGCCACACGACGGGCGTAAGGCAGTTCATTGTAGAACTCAGCCCCGCTCGTACCCTCAAACCCGATAGAAAAGGTCTTAACGGGCTGGTCGCTGTGCCTGGCCATCATGGCTACTACACCGCTGGAGTCGATGCCGCCGCTGAGAAATGCGCCCAGCGGCACATCACTGACCATCTGGGATCTGACGGCGGCCTCGAGACGCGTACGCAGTGCATCAGCCCAGTCCTCTTCACTTAGCCCCTCGTTATCCTCGAACGACAATCGCCAGTAAGGAGAAACATCGCAACGCCCCTTCTCGCAAATCAGCATAGACGCGGGCGGCAGCTTGCGTATGCCGCGCAACAAAGAGCGCGGACCGGGCACGTATCCGAATGTCAGGTACTCAGTCAAACTCGCCGGATCAATTTCGGCCTTCACCCCGGGCACTGCGAGGATCGACTTCGCTTCAGAAGCAAAGATCAGCTTTTCATGGTCCTGATAATAGTAGAGCGGCTTGATGCCGAGCCGGTCGCGGCCGATCAGCAGCCGACGTCTTCGCACATCCCAAAGGGCGAAACCGAACATGCCATCGAGGTGCAAAACAAAGTCATCGTTGTACTCTTCGTACAGATGCACGATGACCTCGGTGTCGCTGCCGGTGCGGAACAGGTGCCCTTGCTTGATAAGCCCGGCCCGCAGCTCTCGGAAATTGTAGATCTCACCATTACAAACGACCCACAGGGTCTCATCTTCGTTCGCAATAGGCTGGTGGCCACCGGTCAGATCAATAATCGCCAAGCGGCGCATGCCGAGAAGTATTTTTTCGCTGACGAACTTACCCTCGTCGTCGGGCCCCCGATGGTGCGTGATATCCCCCATCCGCTGCAAAGCAGATTCGCTGGGTATGAAGTTATCGCCTAGCGCAAAAATTCCGTGTATCCCGCACATCTGCTGTCGAATCGTCAATCCCGGTTGTCTATAGCCCAGTAAGCGCACCCGCGCCGCGATCACCCACCGGGACTCGTTATCCTCTATGCAACATCGTCTACTGGCTCATGATCATTTGGCCGTCACGTGGTGCGCAGCGGCTATATGGCGGTCATCGAAAGGCGTTGCTGGAATTAACGGCCCTGCTGCAGCGTGACTTCAGGAGCCAGCTTTGGCATCACAGTCTTGTCAGCCGAGATTGCGAACCAGCATCGGCCCCAATATGCGGGTGACGGGCATCGGCAGTTTCTTCCAGGCCTCTATAAACACCCGGTACTTGGGATTTGCCGGACTCATATCGGGCACACGTTTTGCCCTTACGAGATAGTACTCATAGTGAAGCGGTTGGGGAGTGAACCCCCAGTGCTTTTTGAAGCGGTACGAGCCGGTGTTCACCTTACTACGCCCATAGTCGAAAACTCTAACACCGCGCTCACTCGCTCTGCGCATCAGCTCCCAATACATATAGTCGTTGGCTTTGATATCTCGAGCTTCCGCGGTGCCCCCACCGTAGTAAGGAAGAACTTCATCTCTGAAGTAGAAACTAAGGACACTGCTGACCGTCCTGCCACCTTGCGTGATTGTGAGAACTTCTGTTTCGCCGGCAAACTCATCACACAGCAGTTCGAAATATCTCTTTGAGAATACCGGCGTGCCCAGGTTGTGTACGCTTGCCGAATAGGCAGGGTAAAAGCGCGCGATATTGTCATCAACGGCGGCTTGCAGGCCGGCCTTCTCTCCTTTACGAATCATCGCCCGTTGCTTGCGGGGAATGGCCGCCAGATTCTGAGCCGGGTCCGGATCGATGGGCTTGCGAAAAGTGACGTAGAGGTCTTTGGTCTCCCACCCTTCCTGACAAGAGCGCATATTCCGAGTCTCCAAGTAGTCGACGCGTAGTTGCTCAGCAAGCTCACATGCCGTCTCCAACAATGCACTGGCAATCGAGGAGTCACGGGCAACGACCCCTCCATAGACACAAAAAGGCGTAGAAATAAGTGCTTTCCCGAACAGCAGGCTCCGCAAACATACCAATGGCAGCACGCCACAAATTTGCCCATCGGACTGTGCATACAAGTAGTAGGGTCGATGACCAAAAGCGGCCTCGATGACCCGCTTCCATCCCGCACGATGAAAAAAAGAAGCCTGCGGCATACCGTCGACAAATGCATCCCAACGGGAGAAATTCGACTCGTCCAGATGTTTGATGTCCATGCCCCGACCTCGCTGGTAATGCACAGCTCAGTAAGTGAGATGATAGACCTTATCCATCCGATCCCATCTAAAATCGGTGAGTAACCGCCGCAGCCGTGTCTCCATGCTGTTTAAATTCAGGTAGTGGCGGAAACGGGCCTTGAGACTGATGCCATTGATTCGTGGTTGTTGAGGATCTATTTCCCACGGATGAAAGTAGAATACCGCGGGTTGCTTATCCAGCTTGTTCACACGCCCCACAGCCCAGCGCGAAAACGAATATGGCAGTAGTCGGAAATAGCCTCCGCCGCCGCAAGGGAAGTTTCGCTTGAACATCAGTATAGTAGTGATCGGGATCTCGATAATTCCATCAGGCTTGGTTCGAAACGGAAACCGGGGTGCTTCTGGCATACCGTACAGATCGTGGGCAATCGGGTAAATGCTCGAGCTATAGCTGTAGCCGACCTCCTGCAATGTGTCGAACGCCCACAGGTTTGTGGAATTAATCGAGAAACTGGCTGCCCGGTAACCGCTAACAGGCAGGCCAACCACATCTTCCAGCAGGCGTTTGGTGGTGCCAACGTCCTGCCTGAACTGTGTGGCATTTTGCTCAGTAACGCGGGTGTGCTGATGACCATGGCTGGCGATCTCATGGCCGGCGTCCGCTATCCGCCTCACGAGTTGTGGAAACCGTTCGGCAATCCACCCCAGGACAAAAAAGGTGGCCCGCACGTGCGAGCTATCGAACATCTCCAGTATGCGGTCGGTGTTGTGTTCGACACGAACGGGATATTTGTTCCAATCCCCTTTGCTGATGTGACGTTCAAAAGCCGAGACTTGAAAGTAGTCTTCGACGTCTACCGTCATCGCATTTGTTGGCGATGCGGCGTTGCCTGGCTGACGCTGCGAAATCAACGGTAGCGCTGCATCCTCCTCCAGCCGCGTGACGGGGTTCTGCTCAATATCCACGGTTAGCTAGCTAGAGCGTTCTTTCGACTTGTACAGTAAACAGATTGCTTTGAAATTCTTCAGCAATGTTGTCCGTAAGTCTTTGGGAGTAGGACCATTCCCCGCGCACAGTCGTCTTCGGTCCGAAGCGATAGGCTAAACCCAGCCGGGTATCCAGTAAGTCGGTGTCGAATATCTCCGGATCGTCTGATTCATTACGTTGCCACTCCAGCCCCGCCAGCAGTTCGGTGCGCGGGCCAAGCTGCCAAACCCAGCTCGAAAAGACGCCATAGAGAGTCTCGTCGTTCAGCGTCTGTTGAAATTCGCGTTCCTCGCCGAAGAGGTTGATCGTGAACTCGCTTCTGGAGAATTTTTTGCTGGCCTCGGCGCTAAGCAAACGACTGACAAACACTTCCCTGGTCAGTCTCGCTCCGACAGTAACCGGTAGGTCGTTAGTCTCATCAATCGGCTGAAGCGGATCAAGTTGACGTCTTGCAGCCGAGTCAACCTCCTCTGCGAAAGTGACATTGACCGTAAATGTCTTACCCGTGTGTGCCCACAAAGCACGTCGAGTATCGCCGAAAAAACGGTCCCCTACCGCGAGCTCGAAGGTATCGCGTGCGGTAGGCCGTATGCGCAGGCCGGCTTCCCAGAACGTACCGTCCGGTTCGTCCTCAGGCCCACGCCCGAATTCATTGTCCTCCTGGCCCCCTGTGGCAAGCAGGGTAAGGCCTCTGGTCAAGTGATACTCAAGCTCCAGGCTGGCGGCCTGGAAAACATCCTTAGTGTCGTCCTCGAAGTCTGTTTGCTCTCTATCATACTTGAGCAACCATGGTAACCGCCTGTCGTCGGCCGGGCTCCTCAGAACTGCGCTGACATTGTGCTGGGTATTGTCATCAATATCCACATCTGGATCTTCGGATTCCTGCTCGAAGTCGACAACTCCGAAAAGGTAACGCAGCTCCGTCTCCGCAAAACTGGAAAAACGTTGCCGCAGATAGGGACTGATGCTTGCGGCGATTGCATCCGTACGATTGCCGGAAGAAAACAAGTTGTTGTCCGGCACGGGGCTGCGCGAGTCGACTATCGTTTGCGTTATCTCAGACCCGACATCTATGAAAAAAGTATCACTAAAGACTTCGCCTGTGGCCTCAGCTTCCAGCTGATGGAACGTGTCGTTCAGATCACTGTCCTGTGCATAAAAGAGGTTTTGCATGACATAGCCCAACTCACCGTTAACCCGCCTGCCTTTAACGGCGACACTTAACTTTGGACTGACCTGTCCAACAAGATCGGAATCTTCCTGTCCTTCCGGTTCCAGGCGGATGTTATCAGCGTACGCCAGGCCGACGGCGATCTGTGGCGTGAAAGTCCATTGCGCAGCCGTAGCGTTGAGAGAGTTAAGACACAAACATCCGATAGCCAGGCCCTTGCCTGTAGTGTGCGCAATACCGACTCCCCAAGCCTCAGATCGGCATCGCTTTGCTGCGGTCATCCCGCCTCATTTCCATAGTAGCCGTAGTAGTAGTCGCTATTAAGAAATCGCTGACTCTTGTTGAGGACAACACCTGTGGGCTTGTCAGGATCGAGCTGTGCAGTCGCTTCATGAAAGACCTGCTGCAGGGTGTGCACCGCTGCAACCACCATAACGACCTGACCGACAAATCTGTTCAAGATTCTCGCCTCGCTACCAGCAAGCAGCGGTGGGGAGTCGAGCAAAATTATCCTGTCCGGGTAACGAGCGGCCAGTTCTCTAACCACCAACTCCATTTGTCTACTCGCCAGCAGCTCTGCGGCATTTGAGTGTCGCTGGCCGGCCGGCAAGATGACGAGATTAAGGTTGTCAGTACGCAGCAACACGTCCTCTAAGGCAACATCGCTGTCCGGCAACAACACATCCATCAATCCCGGGGCATTATCAACATTCAGCAGATTGCTCGTATCGCGCTTCGTTACATCTGCGTCGACGAGTAACACTGTGGAATCCTGCTCCAGCGCCATGCTCAGCGCGAGGTTGATCGCGGTGAAAGTCTTCCCCTCTCCTGGCACCGAGCTGGTTACCATGATCACATTGCCGTTTTCGATACGTACGGGCCCCTTGTTTAGGGCGTTATCCAAAAGCGGCCTTTTGATCTGGCGGTATTCTGCTGCAGCCCGCAACGCCAGGTCGCCTTCGGCATATATGCCCTTGCGTGCCAGCGCTCGAAGGTCCAATCGGTGGCGCGGCGCAGCATTGAGGTAGACGGGTTTCGCGCGCTTCTTGCGAAAGGAGATCGGATCGTTTTGCCGGTGTTCCTTCGCCCGCACTTTTCCAGACTGCTCGAGTGCTTTTTGAATGATACTCACAGCGGCAACTCCACTGAGGCGACCAAGTCCTGCACCACGCGGGGGCCCGTATCCTTGAACTTCACGGCACCCACAAATGCAGCAATTAGTAGCATCAATACGACAGCGAAAGACCCGAGACCCAATCTTAAGCTCATTTTCTGTCTTGGCATCCATTTCATACTGACCGTACCGAGCACCGGGAAATCAGTATGCTGTCGCACCGCTCTGGTGCTGCCGAAGACAGGACGTAGCTGATGTAGCAAAAACATGACCGCAAAGGCACCCCCCATGGCGGCCAGCAGTACGGCCCCCAGAAATAGCGTACGTGGCGGGCCGGAGGGTATCAGCGGCGCAACCGCCGGATCGATGATCCGAAATTCACTACGTTGCTCCGCCTCTTCCGACAGCCTTGCCGACTCCAGTCTCTCGACCAGAGCCTCGTACTGAGCCTTGGTGATCTCATAGTCACGATTAAGCCGCACCAGGTTGGCCTCAACTTCTGGAATCGTGTCCACAAGTTTTTGCAAGCGTTTCATCTCGCGCGCGGCGTCCGCCACTTCGGTTTGTAGTCTGGCGACCTCCACGTCCGCTCTGCTCGCCGAGATCTTCATGTTTTGAAATATCGGATTCTTCTCCAATGCTGCCGCCGGTGAGGCGTTTAGCGCTTCTTGCTCAACGCTCTTGCGCTCGTGCAACTCGTCAAGCACCTGGTTAATGGCTTCAATATCGGGATGTTTGTCGGTGTACTGCAGCCGAAGTTCGTTGAGCCTCACCCGCTGTTTTGCGATCTCGAGATCCAGCGCCGTGGTGGCCGATGAGCTCCGATTCGCATCTGGCATCAAGCCGAATACCGGCACCTCTCCTTCAAGCTGCTTGCGTAGCTGATCACGCGTATTCAACGCTATACGCAGGTCAGCTCTTTTGCTGTTCAGTAGATCTCCGGCTGATTGCAACTGACCATAGTAGTCCTCGCCTCTTCTCGGCATCGTGCCAACATGCTCTCTCTTGAAGTTCGCTAGACGCTGCTCTGCTACAGTCAATCGTGACTCATACTCTCGAATTTGCTCAACAAGAAACTCGTGAGCGGCGGTGCTATCACTTTTTTTCGAGCCCATGGTGTCGTGCACCAGACCACCCACAAAAGCTTCTACTACACGCTTGGCCATTTGCGGATCGGTGTCCTGGAAGCTGATCGTGTACATGTTCTGATAAGCACTTGGTTCAATCTTGAGTGCCCGCTTCAACCCATTCAGCAACTTCTCTAGATCCTTACTTGTGGCAGCGCGTGAGATAAGATTTGTTTCTGTGGCTACTTTCTCCAGATTGGGACCACTTAACAAAGCACTGGAAACCATGTTCACTTCCGTCATGACATCAGTCTCTACTGCCAACCCTTTGAGGAGTGGTTTCAGCACAGACTGGGTATCGACATAGACCCGTGCGGAGGCCTCATATTGATCCGGCATAAGGTAAACGGATGCCCAACCGCCGCCAGCGACCAGCCACGCTAGTGCGAGCCCATACCAGCGGAAGCGCCACATGCCCTGGATGTGCGTCATAAACTCTGCGAACAAATCATGCATATCCTTTCCCTGTCTACAAACGTCTCGTCGTCTGGTGCGTTTCAAGTCAGACGATCGTTAAAGACACACACATCTCCCGGCACGCAGCGCTGTCTTGCTCCGCATCACCTAGAAAAACGACTCTGGAATTATGAGGATGTCGCCAGGAAACATTTCTACGTTCTTACTGATGTCTCCATCGGCGATGAGATCTTGCAGTCGAACTTTTATTTCTGTTTTCTGCCCGCCACGTTTGCGTACGATCTTAGCGCGATTGCCGGCAGCGAACTGTGTCAGCCCTCCCACTTCAATCATCACGTCCAGCACGGTTATCTCTTCTCGATAGGGCAACGCTCTGGGATTTGTTGCCTCCCCCACAACGCGGATCTGTTCGCTGAACTGACCGACGAAACTCTCGACGATCACATTCACCACTGGTTTTTTGATATAGGTGGCCAACACCTGCTCCATGTCGCGCGCCAGCTGGGTAGGCGTTTTCCCCACAGCTACCATGTCCTCAACGAGCGGCGTCGAAATCTTCCCATCGGGGCGCACGGGAACGGTTGCCGAAATCTCCGGGTTTCGCCATACAAACACCTTGATATTGTCTCCGGGCCCAATGAGATATTCTGTCGTTCTTGCGGCCTCCTGCGCTGCTACGGGCGCGCCCTTGCCGTCGGCCGCGCAGCCAACTAAAAACAGCAGAGAAACTACTGCACAGACTACACCTGCAACCGCTATTCCGTTCCTCACAGCTCTACCCCACCACGTCGGCTTCTGCTCGTTTGTCATCGTGCTCCCCTACCCCACAACACGACCTCCGCTGTCTGCAACAGTATCAGAAAATCCAGAAAGAGACTGTGATTCTTTACATAGTACAAGTCGTATTGCAGCTTCTGTAACGCGTCTTCCTGGCTGCAACCATACGGATAGTTCAGCTGTGCCCAACCGGCCAATCCGGGCTTAACCCGATGCCGCTCAGCGTAAAATGGAATCTGCTTGACAAGGTCCTGAACAAATTCTGGCCGCTCCGGACGCGGACCAATCAAACTCATGTCGCCCGCCAGAATATTGAAAAGCTGTGGCAGCTCGTCAATGTGATACTTCCGTATGATCACGCCAACACGCGTCACGCGTGCATCGCCTCGCTGAGCCCAGAGCGGCTCGCCGTCCTTTTCAGCACCCACGCGCATGCTGCGAAACTTGTAGAGCATGATGGGCTCACCGTCCAGACCAACGCGAATCTGTCGATAGAGGATCGGATGTTTACCATAGCTCTCAAACCAGATTGCCAGCGCCGTAATCAACATGAGCGGCGCGCTCATGACTAGCAACAGTAAGCTTGCAAAAATGTCGAACACGCGCTCAGAGGACGTCCGCAGAGAGCCTCGATCGAAACCGTCCGAAAAAATCATCCAACTTGGATGAAGTAAGTCGATATGAAGCTTGCCGGTTTCGCGCTCAACGAACTGAACGGGTTCGATCACCTCCACACCGCTGAGTCGGCAGTCCAGCAGCTCATCGAGTGGGTAGTTTTTGCGCCGGTCGTTGATAGCCACCACGATTTCGTCGATTTGTTCCTCCTGGACGTACTGCACCAGCGGAATCTTGAGCCTTATGACTTTGTGCGACTCGATAACGTCGTGCTCCCCCGGGACGTGGACGAACCCGACAACGTAGACGCGAAACTGATCGGTACTCTTACGCAGGTCATTGATCATCGCGGCCTGCCTTCCTGCGCCGTACACGAGCACACGCCTTTTCAGTACGTTCCTGTCGACCGTGTTCAGAAATAACGATCTTAGCGCTACGATGATGAAAAAAGATGAAAAAACCGCCAGCAAGAAGACGCCACGACCGAAGTACAAGTGCGGGAACATGTAGAACAGTAACGCCAGCGCCACCGAGGCAATCACATAGCTTACGCCGACACGCAGCATGACGTTTGACAGGCCTTCGCGTCGTTGCGCCTGATACAGGCCCATTGCAAGCATGCTCAAAAACATCACCACAGCAAATGCCCACGCTCTGGGCTGCAAATCACCGATGCTTTGCGCTATCTGGAACTCCGGGTCGATGCTACCCAGAAAACGCAAATGTGCACTCGCGTAGATAGAGCCGTAAAAAATCAGCGCCTCTATCGCCATCAGAAAGATGAACGGCGTGGGGATGTAATGTCTGAAAAGACGGAAGCTAGCCAATGATGCGTCCCTGCTGTTTATTCCCCGTTGTGCAGCCACCTGGTTGGTGCCCGCCAGGCTAAAAAGCCCGATGTAGATTATTATGCCCGCGCCAAATGGCGAAAAGCCAGCATAGGCGGAACTGTAAAATTACTGAGAACCTCTCGAATTAGATCCGCCCCTCGCCTGCTCGATCCAGCCGCCTATTCTAACAGCGGGATACCAGTGCGCTGTTAACAATTTCACAATAATTAGCACTTTTGCGTGATGGACATCACAGGTGCTTGCTGACCCCCACCCCGCTTAGGGCTCTGCCAGAAATAACTTCACATTTCTTAGGCCTATCCATCGCGTATGGCGGCGTTGCTTCGGCAGTTAAATAGCCGGCTATTCGCCTGCCTCGCGCCTTGCCACACGGGCGCCTAGTCGCCGAGAATGCAAACTTATTTCTGGCAGAACCCTTAGTACCCTGCCACTGAAATCTCGTACAAAAATACCAAGAATTTTCAGCCGGCGGTCGCGCACAAGCAAGGCGGACTTTTCCACGCCTTGTCCACGGCCGCGCGCCTCA